>CAKRVX010000088.1 GCA_934409175.1 uncultured Blautia sp. | reverse complement strand
AAAGCCACTGTAACTCCTTCCAAGGCTACCAACAAGGCTGTAACATGGAAGTCCAGCAATACCAAATATGCTACTGTTGACTCCAAGGGTCTTGTAACCTTCAAAAAGAACGCAGGAGGCAAGACTGTAACTATCACTGCTACTGCCAAAGACGGAAGCAAGAAGTACGGAAAAGTAACTCTTACCTGCATGAAGGGTTCTGTAAAGAGAATCAAACTTTCCGGAACTACTACCATCAAAGCCGGCAAGAGCACAACATTAAAAGCTAAAGTTTCCACTCAGAACGGAAAAGCAAACACCAAACTTACCTGGACATCCAGCAATACAAAGATTGCCACTGTTAATTCCAAGGGTAAAGTAACAGCTGTCAAAGGTAAAAAAGGCACTGTAAAAATCACAGCCAAAGCTACTGACGGTTCCAGGAAAACTGCAACCATTACCATCAAAGTAAAATAAGCAATATAACCTAAAACAACCTGCCGGAAAACCGGCAGGTTGTTTTTATTATACTGCTTTATTATTTCGCATCTTTTTTCTCTGCTTCTTTCAATGTGGAAGAGTCAAAATTTAATGTGTATTCAATTGCATGCGGCTGGCTCATTGCTGTAGTATCTGCAGTTACATCCATTTCTGTATCGAACTCTGTAACCGGAATCTCAAATGTAGAATTGCCATCTTTATTTACAGGTAAATACTTCTCATCATTGACCAGCATATAGTCATAATATGGGCTGCTCCATACGATGGTTGCAGTAGCTTCATCTCCTTTGATCTCAATAGCTGCCGGAGAGTCTACAGTTGCTCTGCCTGTTCCACCTGTAAGTGTTACTTCTGCAGTATAACTTCCGTCCTCTACCCCAAGATCTGCGATTTTTTTGCCTTCTGTTTTTTCAGTATCTTTCTCTGCATCATCGGAAACCTCTGCGTCTTCTTCCTTCACAGGATTCTTAACGCTTACTTTATGATCATACCATTTTCCCTTTGTTCCGATCAGTGCTACCTGAAATTCCTCATCAATGGCAGGTACCGGAATATCAAAGCCATATACCTCTTCAGACATCCCATCGCTGTATGTCACTTTGTCAGAAGTTGGTTCCAATAATTCTGCGCCCTCTTTCTGTGCATCTTCAGCAGTTCCTGCAAAAAGATTTACAATTTTTTTGGATGCCAGTGATACATGGATTGTCATTTTTCCATCCTTTACAGTCAGGGTTCCTTTACCATCCATAGCTTCGTTTACATGGAACATGCTGCTGTCTGTATCAAACTCCGCCGTGTAAACTCCATCCTCCAGAGTTTCAGATTTTGCAGCATCTTCTGCTTTTTCTGTTGTGTCTTCTGTAGTTTCTCCGGTTGTCTTATCTGCCTTATCTGCTTTTGCCATAACAGGACTTGTACATACAAGAGCTGCGGATAATGCAAGCATTGACATAAACATGGTAACTGAACGTTTTTTCATAACATTTTATCCTCGTCTTTATCTTTATATATTTTTTCTTCTGCCCAAAATACAACTGCCCGGAAACTTATAGAGTATCCGGGCAGTTTGAAAATTCAAACAACTAAATATTATTCAGCATCTGCTTCTGCTGTATCATCCGTTGTTGTTTCTGCTGTATCATCAGTTGCTGCGTCTGTATCTGCCGCATCTGCATCATCTGATGTGTCATCAGATTTTCCCAGGGAATCGATTGCTGCCTTTGTATGCTCTACATAAAGATCCTCTACTGCTTCGATTCTTCCAAGTCCCTCAATCTGGCAGTCTACACTGTCGAAATCACCGGATGCTTCAAACTGACTCTTCCAGGAATCCTCATCATCACCAGCCATATCGTTGTTCGCATGGTCACCGGCAACAACCATCAGAGGACGAAGGATAACGTTCTTGAATCCAGCTTCTTTAACTTTCTCAATAACCTTATCGCAAGCTGTATCTTCCGGTTCACCTTCTACAGTACCGATGAATGCATTTGTAAATCCAAGATCGTTCATCTGTGTCTGCATCTGATCATATGTTACATTAGCTGTATGAGAAGTACCATGTCCCATAAATACGAATGCTGTACCTGCATCTGCTGCTGCTTTCATATCATCGAATCCAGCTTCCTTGCATGCAGCATCTGTAATTGCCTGTGCAACTGCTTTCTTATCATCATTGATAACAGTTGCATCATCACCAACTTCACCCAGCATCGGCTCTGCAATAGCTACAGATTCAAATTTATCTTTATATTCATTTACTGCTTCTGTCATTTCGTCATACTCTGCACCGTGCATCAGATGTGTCGGCTGTACGACCAGATTCTTAACACCGTTCGCTACTGCACGGTCAAGAGCCTGCTGCATATTGTCAATTACTTCATCATCTCTTGCTTCTACATGGTTGATGATGATCTGTGCTGTAAATGCTCGTCTTACAGACCAGTCCGGATATGCTTCTGCAAGTTTGTCTTCAATTCCTTTAATATCTTCTGCACGACTATCATTGAAAGATGTACCAAAGCTTACTACAAGAAGTTCGTTCTCACCAATCTCATCCTGATTACGTGGATCATCTTTGGAAGCATCTCCTGTGTCACGGCCGAAATATTCAGGGCTTGCTTCTTCTCCCTCTACCAGCTCTTTCTGAGCATCTGTCAGTTTATCCCATGCTTCTTTTGCTGCTTTGCAGTCTTCATCTGTTGTGTCGTTTCTTTCCTGTACATAAATCTTGTCAATCAGTGCTGCTACTTCATCAGCTGCTTTCTGATCATCATCGGAAGCCTCTGTGGTTTCTTCTGATGCATCTGCTGTATCCTCTGTTGCATCATCAGCTGTCTCTTCTGTTGCTGTATCATCAGATGCAAATGCAGTCGCTGCTGTCATGGAGCAGGTCATGGATACTGCCAGTAATAAAGCTAACATTGATTTTCTTTTCATTTCTTTTTCCTCTTTTAATTTGTATTTCCGGACTAATGTATGCAAAAAACAGCCGCATCTGCTGCAGCTGCCATTTTCCCATATAAATACATTCTGTCATATAGATGACTTTTAAAAGAGCTATGTATCGTTATGAGAATATAGGTACTGTAGACCGCAGACCTGAAATTCCACGCCAAGGCAGTTCTCCTGACTTAGTTCATCGCTGTATCCCCTTCCCGGCTTCCCAGTGGTTTCTGGATACAGTTCCCACACACAGTGACGGTATCGTTCCGGATTCACACCGGATTCTCTTTTATACATCCATATCATGATGCAACCTTCGCGTTATAACTATTGCACATATTCAATTCGGATATTATTTTTTTACCACAAAAACCGGCATATGTCAAGTATGCCTACAAAGCTATCTTCTCGCCAGTTCCTTCGTGACATCCTCCCAGGTCACACCTTTTTCAGCCATCAGAACCATCATATGATAAAGGAAATCTGAAATCTCATATTTTACTTCTTCTTTATCCGGATTCTTGGCTGCAATTACGATTTCTGTACATTCTTCGCCTACTTTTTTCAGGATCTTATCAATACCTTTATCAAAAAGATAATTTGTGTAAGAACCTTCTTTCGGATTTTCTTTTCTGTCCAGAATCACATCATAAACATTTTGAAACACCCGTAAAGGATTTGTATCATCATATTCTTTCTTTATTAATGTCTTAAAAAAGCATGTACGATTACCCGTATGACAAGCAGCTCCGATCTGCGACACCTTTGCCAGAATGGTGTCATTATCACAATCCAGAGTCAGAGACTTCACATACTGAAGATGTCCTGATGTCAGCCCTTTCGTCCACAGTTCATTACGGCTTCTGCTCCAGTAGGTCATTTTTCCGCTTCTCAAAGTGGTCGTAAAAGCCTCTTCATTCATATATGCAAGCATCAGTACTTCATCTGTTTTGTAATCCTGCACGATCACCGGAACCATTCCATCACTGTTCAGCTTAAAATCAGACCAGGCAATGCTGCTTTCAAAAGTCTCTACCGGAATCCCCTGTTCTTTCAGCTGCGCTTTAAACTCCACCAATGCTGTGTCCAGACTGCTGACATACGCTCCGCTCATGCCTCCTACAGCATCTGTTTTCAGCAATTCTACCAGTTCCGCTTCCTTACTCTCATCCGTATGAAGAATAATCGGAATAGAAGACACCTGCGCGATGGAATCCTGTACCGTATCCAGAGCCAGAACCCTATCTGCATAAGTCTCAATCAGTTCTTTATGTGCCGCAAATTCTTCTGTAGCAGAAATACTGACCATCATTTTCTCTTTTCCAAAGCGTGTGGAAACTTCTTCCAGAAGATCAATGTTACTCTGTTTGGAAAAATTCAGTACAACCTTTGCACAACCTGCATAAATCAGTTTCTTTACATCTTCCATGCGCTTGATGTTTCCTGCACCGATGACCGGGATTTCAGAAGCACCGCAAATATCCCTGATTCTGCTGATGGCAGCATCGTGTTCTGAATCTCCTGCCGAAAAGTCAAAGACCAGAAGTTCATCTGCACCATTATCACTGTAAAATCGCGCCAGATTCTCCACATCTCCATCGCCGAAAAGATTTCTCTGTCCAAATCCCGTCACTGCCTTTTCAGACTGCAGATACAAACAGGGAATCATTAATTTTTTCATATATAGTTCTCTCTTTCTTTTTATGCAGTTACGTCAGACATAAAATTATGCCAGGCTTCCTTTGGTGGAAAGTACATCTGTGATTCTTGAATCATAAGAAGTGGCCGCATCCAGCGCCTTTGCGAAACTTTTAAACATGGCCTCTGCAACATGATGATTATTTCCGCCGCTTAATACTTTAATATGAAGGTTCATTCCGCAGGAATAAGAAAGCGCATAGAAAAACTCTTTCACCATCTCTGTGGACATATCTCCTATTTTGTCCGAAGTAAATTCAGCATCCCAGACAAAGTACGGTCTTCCTGACAGATCAATAGCACACAACACCAGAGATTCATCCATTGGAAGAATACAGCTGCCATATCTTTTAATGCCTTTTTTATCTCCGACAGCCTCTTTCAGAGCTGTTCCCAGAACGATTCCTGTATCCTCTATGGTATGATGGTCATCCACCTGCAGATCTCCATGAACTCTTACGCAGAGATCAAAAAGACCATGGCGGGTAAATCCATCCAGCATATGATCAAAAAAACCTACTCCCGTTTCAATATCAGAGTATCCTGTTCCATCCAGATTGATCTTTAATTTGATCTCTGTTTCTTTTGTATTTCTCTCTACCGATGCTTCTCTGGCCATAATTTTTATTTCTCCTCTTTATCTTCGTCTTCGAAACGTACTGCAATAGAATTGGCATGTGCAGTCAGCTGCTCAGATGTGGCAAACTGAATAATATCTTTATGGATATCGCGAAGTGCTGCTTTCGAATAATATACAATACTTGATTTCTTAATAAAATCATCTACAGAAAGAGCGGAGAAAAATTTGGCTGTTCCGTTTGTAGGAAGTACGTGGTTCGGTCCTGCAAAGTAATCTCCCAGAGGTTCTGAACTGTACTCTCCTATAAAAATAGCTCCGGCATTTTTTACTTTCATCATGTCTTCAAATGGATTGGCTGTCACAATCTCCATATGCTCCGGAGCAATTTCGTTGGCTGCTTCAATCGCTTCATCCATATCCTCCGCAATCAGGATATAACCAAAATTGTCCAGAGACTTCTGAATAATTTCTTTTCTGGAAAGAACTTCCACAAATCCCTTCACTTCTTCATCGACCTTATCCGCAAATTTTCTGCTGGTAGTAATAAGGATTGCACAGGCAAGTTCATCATGCTCTGCCTGGGAAAGAAGATCCGCTGCTACAAAATGTGGATTCGCAGTTTCATCTGCGAGCACAAGGATCTCACTTGGTCCTGCAATGGAATCAATACTTACATATCCGTATACTGCTTTCTTTGCAAGAGCTACAAAAATATTTCCAGGTCCTACGATCTTATCCACTTTCTGAATACTCTCTGTTCCGAAGGCAAGCGCTCCAATGGCCTGTGCTCCACCGACTTTATAAATTTCATCAGCTCCCGCTTCTTTGGCTGCAACCAGGGTAGAAGCACATACTTTGCCATCTTTTCCAGGAGGTGTGGTCATGACAATGTGGGGTACTCCTGCTACTTTTGCAGGCACGATATTCATAAGTACAGATGACGGATAAACTGCCTTTCCACCCGGTACATAAACACCTACACGGTTTAACGGAGTTACTTTCTGACCAAGCATGGTTCCGTTTGTCTCACTGGTAAACCAGCTGTTCTGAATCTGTTTTTCATGATATTTGCGAATATTTACCAGTGCCTTACGGATAACTCCCAGAAGAGCCGGATCAATATTATCATATGCTTCCTGAATTTCATCTTCTGTAACACGGATGTTATCCTTATTTACATCCGCTTTATCAAATTCCTTTGTATATGCAAAAAGGGCCTCGTCTCCTTCACTTTTTACCTTCTCAAGGATATCTGCTACTGTGGATTCGAACTTACCGTAATTATTCGGACTTCTTTTCAGAAGATTCTCCAGAATATCCTTGGTTGATTCTTTTGTTAATGTTACCTTACGCATATTAAATTCCCTCCTGCAGAACTTTTCTTAAGTCATCAATGAGTTTACGGATCCTTTCGTTCTCCATCTTCATACTTACCTGATTTACCACCATACGTGCAGACAGTGGGCAAACCTCTTCCAGAACGTTCAGACCATTTTCACGAAGTGTACTTCCTGTTTCAACAATATCCACAATCACTTCGGACAGCCCTACAATAGGTGCAAGTTCGATAGATCCATTTAGTTTAATAATATCTACGGTCTGGTGTTTTCTGTTATAAAAATAATCTTTGGCAATATTCGGATATTTGGTAGCTACACGGATCAGCTGATTATTCTCAAGTACCTCTCTTGCACTTTCAGGTCCGCAGACACACATTTTGCACTTTCCGAATCCCAGATCCATTACTTCGTAAAGTTTACGTCCCTCTTCCAGGATTGTATCCTTTCCTACGATTCCGATATCTGCTGCACCGTATTCTACATAGGTCGGAACATCCGGACCTTTTGCCAGGAAAAATTTCATTTTTAATTCTTCATTTACAAAAATAAGTTTGCGGGAATCCTTATCTTTCATCTCTTCACAGGTGATCCCGGCTCGCTCGAACATCTCCATTGTCTTGTTGGCAAGTCTGCCTTTAGTCAGGGCAAATGTCAGATATCTCATGGCTTATCTGTCCTCCTTTTTCAAACGTAATGAAACACTGTGTCCCTCTGCCCGAAGTTTTCTGGCCTTCCCGATGGCCTCTGCCCTATCCTTCGGTTCATAGACGATCACTTCCGGTTTCTCTCCCTTCTCAGAAAGCAGTTTCTGGCTGGACAGCGCAAGAAGCAGATTGTCCACTTCAATGGCAAAACCGATAGATGCCGCAGGTTTGCCAAAATGTTTCATCAGTCCGTTATAACGACCACCCTTGATCATTGGTTCACCTGTTCCATAGGTATATGCCTGGAAAATAATGCCCGTATAATACTGATATTTACTCAGCATACCAAAATCAAAAGAAACATATTTCTCATATCCGTAAATTTTCAGAATTTCATAGATTTCTTCCAGTCTGGCAACTGCCTCCAGCGCACGTGCATTGTTGGTAAGGCTTCTTGCTTTCTTTAATACCTCGGCAGATCCAAACATCTGCGGAATCTCCACAAATGCTTTTGCAATTCCATCTTTCAATTTCTGCTCTGCTACAAATTCCTCTACACCGAAAGAATTCTTCTGGGAGATCAACGTACGAAGTCTCTCTTCTGCTTCTGCATCCAGCTCCGCTTCTTTTAAAAGAGATTTAAAATAATCCACCTGTCCTACACTTACCTGAAACTCTGTCAATCCTGCTGCCAGCAGACACTCTACTGTCATGGCAAGAAGCTCTGCATCAGCATCTGCGGATTCATCACCCATATGTTCCACACCCATCTGTGTTGTTTCTTTCAGCTGTCCTCTGTAACTGGAGTTATTGATAAATGTATTTCCTGTATAGCACAGGCTTACCGGCTCTTTATCCGGTGAAAAATAAGTCGCACAGGCTCTGGAAACAGACGGAGTAAAGTCAGGTCTTAACACCAGTGTATTTCCTTCTCTGTCAAAGAATTTATACAGTTCCTTGGACGGAATGGTTCCTACCTCACGGCTGAAAACCTCAAAATATTCAAAAGTTGGTGTTTCTATATCTTCATAGCCATATTGATGGAAAACACGGTGAATCTTCTCCTGTACCTTCCGTTTCTGGCTGCATTCGCCGTTGTAAATGTCCCTTACACCTTCAGGTGTATGAAAAATACGCTGCATTGTATAATCCTCCTCATCTGTGATACGAACTGCC
>CAKRVX010000087.1 GCA_934409175.1 uncultured Blautia sp. | reverse complement strand
CGCTGATAAATACTTTCGCCTGGGCTATTGGCTTAAGCATTTCGCACTACGTCACATTGGGTTATTATATTATAAGGACCTGTTTCTGTCAATAGGTTTTGTGTCGTTTTTTCAACTTTTTCGTTACTGCCCCATTTTTATTTTTCAGTTCCATTTTTTATTTCACTCAAAACAAAAATTTATCCAAAATTTCCTCTCTGCTTATCATTTTTTTTCAATTGAATCATAGAACTTGTTTGCTTCATTGAAACAAAAATGTTCGATACACTGCTCATTACAGCACTTATCATCATTGTTGGTTCAATATCTAATATCTTATGATATCTGTTTTTCTTCTATAATCGTCAATCAAAAAATTCAATTCCCATTAATGTCAGCCCCTGTGCTGGTGCTGTAGGACCTGCCATTTCACGATTGCAGGCTTCCAGGATTGTTTTTACTCTCTCTGGCGGATATTGTCCATTTCCAACTTCAATCAGAGTTCCAGAAATAATGCGAACCATGTTGTAAAGAAATCCAGTTCCCGTCACACGAATAGTCACGATATCTCCATCACGCCATACATCAATTCCCGTTACTGTACGGATGGTGGTTTTTACCTGCGCTTTTGCACCACAGAATGAAGCAAAATCATGCTGTCCGATAAGATATGAGGTTGCTGCTTTCATCTTATCTACATCAAGTTTATAATGGTAGAAATATGTGTATAACCTCTCTGTGGGAACCGGAAATTTTCGGTTCAGGATACGGTATTCATATGTTTTTTCACTGTCACAGTAGCGGGGATGGAAATCCGGCTCTACTTCCTCGGAAAGCTGAATACGGATATCCTCCGGAAGTCTCTGATTCAGCGCATAGGAAATTTTTTCTCCCGGAATACGTGTGTTAGTATCAAATACCGCCACGTTTCCCATGGCATGAACACCCGCATCTGTGCGGCTTGCGCCGATGGTTTCTATCTTCTCACCGAGAAGTTCGGACAGTGTATCATTTAATACCCCCTGCACGGTAATTCCGTTTGGCTGTGTCTGCCATCCGCAATAATTTGTGCCATCATATGCAACTACAAGGCCAATTCTTTTCATCTGTTTTCCTCCATCAAAAATTAAACGGGCAAACTCACCCATTTCCTTGTTTATTCATAACCCAATATCTGGCTTTTGTATAACACAAAATTTATAAATAAATAATATGCTGCAACCCATTCTACCGGATTACAGCATATAAAATATCATTATAAAAATACTATCTATCGAATCAGCCAAACAGGATACGCGCTGATCTGAAGCAGTGGACTTACTTGATTCGATTAAATTCCAACAATTCTGAAAATAACCGCAATCGCCAGATAAGCAAACATCACCACATACGCAATATAATCCCTGGATTCATAATGCAGTGGCTTCATCTGTGTTCTATTGTCGCCACCATGATAGCATCTCGCTTCCATTGCCATGGCCAGATCGTTAGCTCTGCGAAATGCCGAGATAAACAGCGGTACCAGAAGCGGGATCATATTTTTGGCTTTCTGGATCAGGTTTCCATTCTCGAAATCTGCACCGCGGGCAATCTGCGCTTTCATGATCTTGTCTGTTTCTTCCAGCAGAATCGGGATAAATCTTAATGCAATGGACATCATCATGGCAATCTCATGGATCGGCACATGAATCTTATTTAGTGGTCTGAGGAGTCGTTCCAGGCCATCTGTGAGCTGATTCGGTGTAGTCGTCAGTGTCATGATCGAGGAACCAATAACAAGATAAGTCAAGCGAATCGCCATTTTTCCTGACAGCTTCAGACCTTCCTCTGTTACATGCAGGATTCCCCACTGCCAGAGGACTTTTCCAGGAGTCAGCAGAATGTTGAATACCACTGTGATCATAAGCAGCATTACAATGGCTTTCAGTCCCTTGAACATAAATTTCGGTGGAACTTTGGAAATTATGATCATACCCGCCAGAAACAAAGTTGCTACTGCATATCCCGGAAATGTATGAAACACAAATACGGAAATAATAAATACAAGTGTTCCTACCAGTTTCGCTCTCGGGTCCATCTTGTGAAGAATAGAGTTGGCAGGATAATACTGTCCTAATGTAATATCTCGGATCATGCTTCCTGTCCTCCCTTGTTATCTGTTGATGCAGCTGTCTTCTTCAATGCTGCCAGAATATTCTCTTTCGCCTCATCCACTGTAGTTGCTGTCACATCCACATCAAGCCCTTTTTCCTTCAGTGCATGCATAATATAAGTGATCTGCGGAGCTGCAAGCCCCATGGCTTCCAACTCTCTGTAATGAGCAAATACAGCTTTCGGCGCGTCGTCGTATGCAATTTCACCGTCATTAACTACGATCAGTCTCTCCGCATATTTTGCAATATCCTCCATACTGTGAGATACCAGGACAATGGTAATACCTCTCACTTTATGCAGTTCGGCAATCTGGTCAAGAATATCGTCTCGTCCTTTCGGATCCAGGCCGGCTGTAGGCTCGTCAAGAATCAATATCTTCGGATTCATTGCCAGAACTCCGGCGATAGCAACTCGTTTCTTCTGACCTCCGGATAGCTCAAAAGGTGATTTGCTGTAGTTCTCCTCTTTAAACCCTACATGCTGCAACGCTTTTTTCGCTTCCACCTCTGCCTCTTCTCTGGATAACCCCTGATTCATCGGTCCGAAGCAGACATCCGAAAGCACATCATTCTCAAAAAGCTGATGCTCCGGATACTGAAATACCAGCCCTACCTCACTTCGTAGAGCACGACGGTCATACCTCTCTCCCCAGATATCCTCTCCATTATAGGTAATACTACCGGAAGTCGGTCGGATCAGAGCATTAAAATGCTGGATCAGAGTAGATTTACCACTTCCCGTATGTCCGATAATTCCGATAAACTGTCCGTCCGGAATAGTGAGATTTACGTCTTTAAGCGCATGGATCTCATAAGCAGTCCCCGGACTGTAGGTATAAGTCACATTCTTTAATTCTATAGACATAAGGCATTCACCAGCTCCTCTGTAGTCAGTATTCCTTCCGGGATATTCACTCCGGCTTCATGAAGTTCATGTGCCAGAAGAGTCACCTGCGGCACATCCAATCTGTATTCTTTCAATGTCTCCACCTGGGAAAAAATCTCCCTCGGTGTTCCCTGCATAACTACTTCTCCGCTGTCCATCACATATACCTGATCCGCATGAACAACTTCTTCCATATAATGTGTAATCAGAATTACAGTAACTCCTTCCTGTCTGTTCAGGTCACTGACCGCTTCCAGAACTTCCTTTCGTCCGTTCGGATCCAACATCGCCGTTGGCTCATCCAGAATGATACATTTGGGGCGCATCGCCATAACTCCAGCAATAGCAACTCGTTGTTTCTGACCACCGGAAAGTTTATTTGGGGAATGGTAACGATAAGATGTCATCCCTGTTTTTTTCAGGCTTTCATCTACACGTTCCCATATTTTTTCTGTAGGTATGCCCATATTTTCAGGGCCAAAACCTACATCTTCTTCTACCACAGTTCCTATAATCTGATTGTCAGGATTCTGAAAAACCATTCCCGCCTTCTGGCGGATTTTCCATAATTCCGGCTCTTTAGACGTGTCAGTTCCATCTACCCATAAAGTCCCTTCTGTAGGAAGCAGAAGCGCATTAAGGTGCTTTGCCAGAGTAGATTTCCCGGAGCCGTTATGCCCCAGAATCGCCACGAATTGTCCGGCTTCAATGTCCAGGTTTACATCGTTGACAGCGCGCTGTGTATCCTGCACGTTGCCATCTTCATCATACTTGAGATAGTCAAATCCCAGCTTGAATGCCTTGATAATTCCCATATTTTTTCTGTCCTCTTATTTATGTGCTTTTATTACTCAGACTTCATCAGTAGCTGCCGGAGTCAGTCCGGTCAACTCGTCGATCAGAGCCCATATTTCGTCTCTTCCCTGCTTTGTTTCTGCTGAAAACGGAATAATAATTCCGTTTTTGCTAAGTTTCAATCCATCTTTGATGGCTTTGATATTCTTCTGTACCTGACTGCGTTTCAGTTTATCCAGCTTGGTTGCAATGATGATAGGTTCATATCCATTATTCAGGATCCAGTCATACATCATTTTATCATTTGCCGACGGATCATGGCGGATGTCGATCAAAAGAAACACCGCTTTAAGATCTTTGGATGTATGAAGGTATCTTTCGATCATTTTGCCCCATTTTTCCTTTTCGGACTGAGATACTTTCGCATATCCGTAGCCCGGAAGATCCACCAGGTACATTGTTTCATTAATATTATAAAAATTAATGGTCTGGGTTTTACCTGGCTGCGCACTTGTACGAGCCAGAGATTTACGGTTCATCAGTCCGTTGATCAGGGATGATTTTCCTACATTTGACTTGCCTGCAAAAGCCACTTCCGGTCTTCCTGTATCAGGAAGTTTACTTGTAATTCCACATACAATATCCAGGGATACATTCTTTATAATCATTGATTTCCTCGCTAACCTGATTTACGCCAGTGCCTTATGAAGTACCTCTTTCATTGTACTTACAAAGGTAATGGTCAGTCCATCTGTGATTTCTTTATCCAGTTCCTCTACATCCGGTTTATTCTCTGCCGGTACCAGAACTTCTTTGATTTTCGCATACTTGGCTGCCAGAAGTTTCTCTTTCAGACCACCGATAGGAAGAACATGTCCTCTCAGCGTGATCTCGCCGGTCATAGCCAGATCCGCCCGTACCGGTCTTCTGATGATTGCAGAAAGAATTGCTGTAGCCATAGTGATTCCTGCTGATGGACCATCTTTCGGCACAGCACCTTCCGGAATATGTACATGAATGTCATTTTCCTGGAAAAATTCCGGTTTTACTTTATAAGATGAAGCAACCGAACGGATATAGGTGATTCCTGCCTGCGCAGATTCTTTCATCACATCTCCCAGCTGTCCTGTCAACATCAGCTCACCTTTTCCAGGCATTACATTCACTTCGATCTGAAGAGTATCACCGCCAACCTGGGTCCATGCAAGTCCCCTGGCAATACCAACCTCATCTTTCTTATTTGCCATAAGGTAATTGAAATGCTCTTTGCCAAGGAAATCCGGCAGATTCTTTGTGGTCACGGTTACTTTTTTCTTTCCGTCTTCCATGATGGCACGGGCAGTCTTACGGCAGATCTGTCCAATGGTACGTTCCAGACTGCGGACGCCGGCCTCTTTTGTATAGTTATTAATAATCTTCTTTAATGCCGCAGACTGGATCACCAGTTTCCCCTTTTCAATACCATTCTCTTCCATCTGTTTGGGAATCAGGTGTTCTTTGGCAATATGTTCTTTTTCATTCTCTGTATATCCTGCGATCTCGATCAGTTCCATACGGTCAAGAAGTGGTCTCGGAATACCCTGCACATCATTCGCAGTTGCAATGAACAGTACTTCTGACAAATCCTGTGGAAGTTCCACATAATGATCCAGAAACTTACTGTTCTGTTCCGGATCCAGAACCTCCAGAAGTGCTGCTGAAGTATCTCCTTTATAATCACTGCTTGTTTTGTCAATTTCGTCCAGAAGCATTAGCGGATTGCTGACTTTTGCCTGCTGGAGAGCGGCTGTAATCCTTCCTGGCATAGCACCCACGTATGTTTTACGATGACCGCGGATCTCTGCCTCATCTCTCACACCGCCCAGACAGATGCGGACATATTTCTTATGCATGGCCTCTGCTACCGATTTGGCAATAGATGTCTTACCTGTTCCGGGAGGACCTACCAGACAAAGGATCGGACTTTTTCCCTTATGTGTCAGCTTACGCACAGAAAGAAATTCCATAATTCTTTCTTTTACATCTTTCAGTCCGTAATGACCCTCCTGAAGAATATTCCATGCTTCCTTCAAATCATCGGAATCTATGGATTTCTTATTCCACGGAAGAGAAAGCAGTGTTTCGATATATCCTCTCAGTACTGAATTTTCTGATACATTACTGTTGGTGTTTTTAAAGCGTTCAATTTCCTTGGCGATTTTTTCTTTCACCTCATCACTTGCCTGAAGCTCCTGGAGTTTCTTTTTAAATTCCTCTGCATCATCTGCAGTATTGTCCTCTCCAAGTTCCTCACGTATCAGTTTTAACTGCTCTCTGAGAATATATTCGCGCTGATTTTTGTCCACTCTGGCTTTTACTTTTTTCTGGAGATCCCTGCCGATCTGCATGATTTCAATCTCATTACTGAGAATTGCCCCCAGAACTTCATATCTTTCCTCCAGAGTAAGTGCTTCCAGAATCTTCTGTTTATTCTGATAAGAAAGAGGAATGTTTACAGCAATCTGCTCTACCAGTTCCTCAATCTTCTCTATATTTAAAATCTGTGTTACCAGTTCCTTGCTGATTTTACCATTTTCCATGCAATAACGGTGAAACAGTTCCTTCAGACTTCTGTGCATGGCTTCCATTACAGTTTCCGGCATCTGAACACTTTCCTCGTCCACCGGTGTGATCTCACTTTTGAGATATGGAAATTCCTGTTCAAAGTTTACCAGAAGCCCTCTTCCAGTACCTTCTACAAGTACGCGCAGAAGGTTCTGCGGAAGTTTTACTACCTGTTTAATATAAGCAATGGTTCCTACCTGATAAACACCGGAAGCATCCGGGGTTTCTACCTCCGGATCCTTCTGTGTGACCAGAAAAATCTTCTGGTCATGAAGCATGGCAGCCTCAATTGCCTTGATGGAACGTTCTCTGCTTACATCAAAATGAACGATCATTCCCGGAAGAATGGTAGTTCCACGCAATGCAATAGATGGCAGCACAATATTTTGATTTGTCATTGATTATTCAGTCCCTTTCATCAGGCTGTCTCCGGTGTTCCTTTTTTGGGGCTGCGGGATTTCCGTCTGGTTCCTGCTGTTTTTGCCGGTGCAGGAGCTTCGCCCCGGACAATTTCCGGTTCACCGGTGCCTTCCACTACATCTTTGGTAATCGTACACTTGCGAATAGTATCATCTGATGGAATCTTATACATAAGATCCATAAGAGATCCTTCCATAATCGCCCGAAGTCCTCTGGCTCCCGTTTTACGCTCCAGAGACTTCTTTGCTACGAGTTCCAGTGCATCATCATTGAAATCAAGCTCTACTCCATCCAGTTCAAACAGTTTATGATACTGTTTGGTCAAAGAATTCTTAGGCTCTTTCAGAATACTGATCAGAGCTTTTTCGTCCAGTGCATCCAATGTTACCACTACAGGCACTCGTCCGATAAACTCAGGAATCAGTCCAAATTTAATAAAGTCCTCAGGCATAACCTCTTTCAGAACTTCTCCTACATTTCGTTCTTCCTTCACTGCCACTTCTGCACCAAATCCAATAGATTTCGTATCTTTTCTGGCTTCGATCAACTTCTCGATTCCCTCGAAAGCTCCGCCGCAGATAAACAGAATATTTGTAGTATCAATCTGAATAAATTCCTGATGAGGATGCTTACGGCCTCCCTGCGGCGGCACGCTTGCTACAGTTCCCTCCAGAATCTTTAACAATGCCTGCTGTACCCCTTCACCGGAAACATCACGGGTGATCGACGCATTTTCGGACTTTCTTGTGATCTTATCGATCTCGTCAATATATATAATTCCATACTGGGCACGTTCAATATCATAATCTGCCGCCTGGATGATTTTCAGAAGAATATTTTCAACATCCTCGCCTACATAGCCGGCTTCTGTCAGTGTGGTTGCATCCGCAATGGCAAAAGGCACATTCAACATTCGGGCAAGAGTCTGTGCAAGCAGAGTCTTACCTGATCCTGTAGGACCAAGCATGAGAATATTGCTTTTCTGCAGCTCTACATCAGAGGAACGGGACGCCAGAATTCTTTTATAGTGGTTGTAAACAGCTACAGCCAGCGCCTTTTTTGCATCATCCTGTCCGATTACATAGTCGTCCAGAACTGCATGAATTTCCTCCGGTTTCAGCAGGTTAATGTCAGAATCTATGATTTCATCGTCATAGGAATTCAATTCTTCTTCCATAATTTCTGAACAGATTCCAATACATTCATCACAGATAAATGTTTTGCCATCAGGGCCTGCGATCAGCTTTCTTACCTGATCTTCTGTCTTCTGGCAAAATGAGCATCTGACTTTTCCTTCTCTTATCTTTTCTGCCATGGATCTTGTCTATCCTTTCTACTCTTAACTTTTCAACTTGGCTGTATCATAGCGCAGCTGTTGTTTTTAACTGTAAAATACAAAAAGTACTTAAAGATAATAAGACTCCTGTGATGATTCACAGGAGCCTTATCTTCAGCACTATTTATGCATGACTACACCGTCAATCAGTCCATATGCCTTCGCTTCTTCAGCAGTCATATAGTTGTCCCGGTCTGTATCACGCTCAACAACTTCTATCGGCTGACCGGTATTTGCAGC
>CAKRVX010000086.1 GCA_934409175.1 uncultured Blautia sp. | reverse complement strand
AAAAGTCAATCCAAAACTGACCGCCTATCAAGTGGAGCTGGCACAGGTGGAAGCAGAAATTGAAAAGCTGCTGGATAAACAAACTGAGGTGGCTCCGTTAGTCCGGACAGGTGGCTCTCGCCACACCGGACTGGCGGCTCTGCCGCACCGTAATATTCACCACTTATCGTTAAATGCTCACAAGACCAAAATTCTTATAAAGCCTGTATTTATGCGGCTTTTCAACGATACTGAAATTTCACTAATGCATCATCGGTGACATGTTCTTACTACTCATAAAACTCCTTATTTATGCGGCTTTACGCCGCCTTTATCTTAAATCTGACCATGTTTTTGACACAGTAAAATTCGTTTTTAGCTTTGTAATTATTCATACGGATTCTTCTCCTTCGCGCTTAGAATTACTCTGATCATGATATTATTAATAAAAAATGGCGAGATGCCTATCGTAACACCCCGCCAAACATCTCTACTACATAATCCAGTTCAATCTTTTATACTGTCAACAATTTAGTATTTTTTATAATCTCTTTTATCTGTTTTTCGTCCATTTCAGCCACATCCGCGATCTGAGCAGCTGTATAACCTTTGTTGTACATTTTCATGATCATTTCCCGTTTACCCATTTCAATTCCAGTTTCTTTAATTTTCTGGCTTAAATTACACATAATACTCACATCCTCTCTGAAATCCTTTTCCATTGGAATCGCATATTCATTTCCAATGATATCCAGTTTTTCGTTTACTGTTAAATCCTGAGATAACAATGCTCCCAGTAATCTATGTAACTCGTATTTCTCCTCATGCTTTGGAAGTTCTTTGGCAAGTCCGATCATTACGATATTAACCAAGTCCAGTTTGCCTTTCCATGTATGGGAATTTACAATACTGTCTTTCACCAGATGAATGTGCTCCAGACTATTTTCCGACATATTCATACAGACCCAAATGGAATAGACTCGCTTGATATCATTATAATTTGAATTTGAAAAATCTCTTTCCTTTTGTGATGAAATCATTCGGCTTACATAAAAGATTGCCCGATTCAATATATCATACCCGTTTGGTTCGTCCTTTTGGGCTTCTACATTGATAATAATCTGCGACAATCCATCCCTCATCCTGACATAGAATATAATGTCAAATCGTATCATTCCCTCATGAAGCTCCGGGTTTTCAGAATTAAGACCAACCACACGAGATCCATCATTTTTAACAATAGCATTAGTAAGACCTGTTTCTATCGGAACGGTGTTAATAAATGGTTCGCCTTCAATGTAAGAAACTACATCTTTCGGATCCATTCCTGCAAATTCATCAACAGTTTTTACTAATATATGGGCCAAGATACTTTTCTGTCCAAGTAATCGTTTCGCACTTTCGTCATATTGTGCGTCTTTATCTGTCGTAAGAATCGTATTTTTGATTTGTGTATTCAAAAGTTTTTCTCCTTTTCTACAGCACTTCTAAAACTATTCTTCGGCTATATATTTATTATACTCTAAATCTGTATTTTCAACAACATCCAATTGCCTATAGATTTTCTGAATATCCGCTATTCTAATACATAAAAATCTTTTATAATATAAACAGTATTTCTCTGCCTACATCATAAAAGATTTCTACAATAGTCTATATTAATTTTAATCATGTACTGCTTAAAAAATAGATAATTGCAAATTCATTTCCCAGTGCCATGCAATCATCGAAAAAAAATGTCTAGGTTGTTTTATGACCACATTTTTACCCAGTTTTTGTTACTACTTGAGCGTATTCCCTACCACTGAGTACCATTTACCGATAGAAGTTCATGAGTCGCTAAGCCACATATTTCCTGTATTTATGCGGGTTTCCGGAGATACTGAAATTTCACTGCCACATTTTAGGACTCATTGCCATTTATTTGTTTCTCCTATTCTGTACAGCTTATTTGCTGGCTTTTCTCTTATATATATTGTCTTTTTGACATCATAAGATTTTACTACGCTCATACCCTGAATATATTCAAGGACTGCTTCTACCAGATTTTCCTGTGCTGCCTGTCTTTTTGGCCCGGTAGAGGAAGAAGCCCTGGTTGAGAGTTCTGTAACAAACAGATAAGCAACGATTCCTGCAAGAGCGATAAGACCGATTCTTTGCTCTACAGCCAGAAGTGCAAGTGCCAGTGCAAATGTGTTCAGGAAACCGCCGATGATCATGACCAGGCAACGGGAAGCATTATTTTCTATATCACCTAAAGTTGTGGTAACAACTGCCGTGATATTTCCAAGACTGTTATCGTTAAAATAGCCCATAGGAATGTAGCGGAGGCGGTCACCGATATGGATTCTTTTTTCTGCAACCATGAAATATCCTGCTTCGGTTTCATCATTTGAAGAAAAGTAAAAACAGATCATACGTCCGGCAACGGAAACGATCAGTATGCCCAGAACAATCCATAAATTAACGCTGCCTCGTCCTCCAAGCACTGTATTTGCGACATACATAAGAGCACCAAACTGAAGTGCTGTAAAAACAGCTCCAATAAAGGCTGTTATGATCGCTCTTGTCAGGACCTTTTTCTTAGTACCTGAAAAATGGAATATTTTCTTTATGATTCCAAACATGACGATTCCTCCTTTGCAAGATCTCTGCTTCCCAGATAAGAAAGCCACATATTGGCATAAAGTGGTCAGTCTGCAAGCAGTTCATTCTGTTTTCCCTGCGCTGCAATCTGTCCATTTTGAACGACTACGATTTTATCTGCATCTGCAATGGTTCCTAGTCTGTGTACGATTACGATTAAAGTTTTTCCCTTTGTCAGCCTGGAAATAGCCTGCTGGATCAGTGCTTCGTTTTCAGGGTCAATGCTGGCTGTTGCTTCGTTCAGGATAACAATGGGAGCATTTTTTAACATGGCTCTGGCTATAGATATCCGCTGCTTTTCGCCACCGGAAAGGTGTCCGCCGCCACCGCCGCAGATAGTGTCATATCCATGATCCAAAGCCCGGATAAAGCCATCACATTCAGCTGCTCCAGAGAAATGTGTTTTACATTTGTTCCATCAAGGAAAATCGTTCCATCGCTGGCATCCCAGAAACCGGCGATCAGTTTTGCAATGGTAGATTTCCCGGAGCCGGATGGGCCCACAAGTGCAGTTATAGTTCCTGATTTGATATCAAGATCAATATGTTCTAACACAGGATCCTGTCCTTTTTTATAGGAAAAAGAAACATCTTTTAAGGAGATATCACTTGACTTTAAAGTAACAGGTTCCGTTGGTCTTACTAACTCTGGTGCATCCAGAATATTGCAGATTTCTTGTACGTTTGTGCCTACTACAGCCAGCTCATCCACAAAGGATAATGCGGCAAGGAAAGGACCTGTAAATCCAAGGGAAAGTACGATAACAGTAAAGAAATCCGCTGGTGCCAGGCTTCCATTTTTGTAAAACAGACTGCCGACAGGGAGAATGGTCAGCAAAATGGATGGGATAAATGTCTGCATTACCATCATATATTTGGAACTGTTTTTCATCCAGTCGGTAAAATATGCTGCATTTTTATTGACTGCTCCGGAATATTTATGATAGGAGCCGGCTGACTGGCTGAAGGCCTTGACAACCTGAATTCCGCCTATATACTCCACAATGGAATCTGCCATTTCTTTCTCTACTTTTACTGCACCGTCCCAACGTGTGGCGTAGGTTTTTCCACTTCCAGAGGCAGCAATCATTCCTACAATGGTAGTAACTAAAGGGGCCAGTCCCATTCTCCAGTCGATTTTAAAAATATAAATGGCAATAGCAATGGGAACAACAAGATTTGCAGTCATTTCCGGGATTAGGTGTGCCAGGGTTGGCTCCATTCCTTCTACCCGGTCTACGATCGTGGTTTTATATTGACCGGATGGAGTATCAAGGATGACACCCATAGGCAATCGGGACAGTTTTTTCAACAGTTGTTCACGAAGATCCCGAAGGGTGTGATAAGTTGCAGTATGTGACAGTGTGGTAGAAATGGTGGAGCAGACTGCTTTTATCATATATCCGGCCGCAACGCCGATCATTGCGGTTATCACAGAGTCATAAAAACTACCGTGATATTTTTTTGCCCATTTTCAGAGTATGGAAAAGGGGGAAGGTTCTTTCTTTTTATCCATGTTATCAGTCTCCTTCCTGTAAACCTGATATTTTCATCCAGCCTGCTGTATAAAACAACTGATAGCTTCCGGTATACGCAAGTGCTTTGTCTTTCGGCATGTCATGACGCACTGTTTCAAAAACACAGTTAAACAGACCGCTGGAAATCATGTGTGCCAGTTCGTCACTTAACACAGGCAGTTTATAACCGGCTTCCTGCATTCTTTCCGTTAGCTGCATAGCTGAATTGGCTTCGATTTCAACAAGAGTGTCAATGTAATGCTCATATCTGGTTCCGACAGAACTGCATACGATTAATTTGAAGATATCGAAGTGATCGTAGATAAATTCCATCATCCACATATTTTCTTTAGAAATGCTGGACAGACCTTTCAACTGTTTTTCCAGGGACATCGCTGCATACTGCTGCTGGGCTCTGCGGTATTGGTTTACCAGCTGTTCAGCCGGGGCACTTACGATTGATCTCGAAATCCCATTTCCAGAAATACTTTCTTTCCGGCCTCTAACAGATCGGCGGCAAGCTGTTCATTTAATGGTCTCATTTGGTAATCTCCTTAAAATAACAATGTTATTCGATAACAGGATTATTTTATAATGGTAAAAAAAAGTTAATCAAGAGGGGATGTTGAGAGCTTTTCTCATTTATAAAAATGGACAAGTCTTAATCTGACTTGCCCATTCAATGATATTTATTTTTTTGTATATCCAAGGTTCGGATTCTTGTAATCACCACGAGATTTTTTCTTTTCTACGTATGGTCCCCATACGTTTGCTTCGTCTTTAATGCCAACGGTCTCGGGATCAAATAACGGATCCAGTCCTGCCTTTTTCTGCTTCTCATAATCTCTGACAATCTTGATAACCTGCGGTGTCAGAAGCAGGATACTGAAGGTATTTACCCAAAGCATACAGCCAACTCCGATATCACCCATTGACCAGATCGTGTCTCCGTCAATAAGGATTCCGAACAGACAGAAAATCAGGAACAAAATACGTACGATCGTAACGACTACTTTGTTTTCTCCCCACAGATATTTGCAGGTGGACTCCAGCTGATAGGAATAGGATAACATGGTAGTGAAAATAAAGATAAACAGCATTACTGCCAGGAACATGGCTCCGGCTTTTCCAATGGATACTCTGAGTGCCTCCTGCATGAAAGAAATACCATACTGGATTCCAGGTGCCTGTTCTACCAGAAGCACTGCTCCAGCTCCGTCAGCCGCTACATTATATGTACCTGCAAGTAAAATACAAAATCCGGTACAGCTGCACACCAGAAGTGTATCAATATATACGGAAAGTCCCTGTACAAGTCCCTGTTTTACCGGATGGGAAGTATCTGTTGTTGCAGAAATCAGTGGGCTCATTCCGTTTCCGGCATCATTTGAGAAGAAACCTCTTTTGATTCCCCATGCTACTGCAGATCCTACGATTCCACCGAATATTGCATCATTTCCGAATGCACTGGCAAAAATAGAACCAAACATCGTCGGAATCTCTCTGTAATTCATCACAAAAATCACAATTGTAATAAAGAAATAAATCCCACACATGATCGGTGCCAAAACTTCTGCAACTTTACCGATACGTTTAATACCGCCCATTGTTACTACACCGACGATAAGAACCATGCCGATCCCAACTACAATAAATGGAATGCCAAATGCTCCTTTAATTGCTGTGGCTGCTGTCTGTGTCTGCATAGCCGGAAGCAGAAAACCAGGTCCGATGAAAACAGCAATACAGAATAATACTGCCAGAATTCTTCCGAATTTCTTGTTTTTGATTCCGTTTGACATATAAAAAGCCGGTCCACCGGTCAACTCTCCTAAGTTTCTGGTCTTATATGCCTGACCAAGAATACATTCCACAATACCGGTGGAAGCTCCAAGAATTGCAGTTACCCACATCCAGAACAATGCTCCCGGGCCGCCCATAAATATGGCAGTAGCAGTTCCTGCAATGTTACCGGTACCAACACGTCCTCCTACGGTCGTCGCAAATGCCTGAAATGCGGACAGGCCGGTATCTTTCTTATTATCTCCTTTTTCTGTCAGACATTTTATCATGTCTTTGAATCTGCGGACCTGAATGCCCCGTAAGCGAACGGTGAACCAGATCGCTGCACACATCAGGAACACACACATCACCGGATGCCAGATGATGTCATTGACTGCGTTCATTACTTTTACAAATAGTTCCATAATTTTTCCTTTCCTTCTTATATCTTTAAAATTGCCCTGTTTTTTAATTTACTATAATCTGACATTTTTCACAAGTGTTTTTCATATAAAAACTTTTGTTTTTTTCAGAAAGACGCGATAAAGTGAAAAAACAGCTATTATTTACAATATAATGCTGTAAATAATAGCTGTTTTGAGTGTGACATGTTTTTTTTCTGCAATCCAGATTTTACACTGGTAATTTGGGCCTGAAACATCTGGTAATGAATAAACTTCGAATTCGGTGACGATTCGGTGGTAAGTATCCATAATTGGAGTTTCCGGCAGGCAATCAGTCTGGCCATGGTTTTATCTGCACCATATTCCTGCCACATAGCTGTAATACATTTTGCTGCTTTCCTGCTAAAATTAGTTTCAAAGACAGGGGGGTAAATATCTTGACATTGCCGCTGCGTTTAGCTTCACTGGGCGTATGCCATGGAATCGGGTAAAACTTTCCGGTGTGTCGTAATCCATATTTCAGTGCCACATCAATAATCCTGGAATTATAAGCCTGCTCTGCCACCTTTTTCAAAGTCTGTTTCTTCGGTCATATTCGCTTCAAGATAATCAATTGCCCGTTGTATTCCCTGTATCCAATCCATTGTTACACTCCCTTTCTGTGGTTACAGTTTAGCAAAATATGGATATTACTTCCTGATTTTCTATGCTCACAGATGTCAGATTTTTGTGCGCCGTCATATAATTACAATTATTTTATTTTTCATAAATAGTTGTTCCAAATTCATATGTCTCTTCCAGATGATATTCTATTATTTTTTCATCAGCATAGACAGATAAGAAGTTCTTGTAGTCTCCTGCATGGAATATCCGAGCTGTCTTAGAGCATCTTCTATTTTCTGCAATGCCGATGACCGGTTTTCTTTAGTATCAATCAGTATCTCAAGTTCCAGATAATCTCCAAGATCTTTTACGCTATCCAGACAGGCAGTCATATTTTCACAGTGAAAATACTGTCGTTGCTTTTCTACTGGTAAAACTGGCAGGAAACCGATAGACTCAAGAATCTTTCTGGCAGTTCTGGCATCCCCAACCTCTGTTTCCAGTTCTTGTCTGGTCATGGATACCTGATCCAGTTTTGCGCCTTTAAAAGTAATTACAGCTGTTTCTTTTCCAGATATCTGGTCTTTTACAGTTCTGATCCGCAGGGCTTCATCCAATCTGGTAAAATCATGGTGTGCAGCCGTATAGTATATATCCGTTTCCACTACCAGTCTACCGGTTGTAAAGCCCTGTTGCTTCAGATGGTTTTCTAATTGCTCTTTATCATGTATTTTTAATTTTACTTCGACTTCAATGCTCATTAGTATACTTTTGTTATCTCCGTTATTTCATAATTTGTTTAAAAATACTCTAGATCGGACGGATTACGGATGAGCATAACTTCTTCAAAGTTTCTTGTATATTTATCCTCAAATCCTGCAATCTGTTCTCCAGTACAGATGCTGCAATGAATCACAGCCTTTTTTCTTCCAAAAGATTTTGTTTCTATTAAATATCTTCTATATCTAACACTCTAAAGCCATTTGTTTCGAGAAGCCGTGCGAAAATTCCTTTTCCTATAACTTTTTTTCCTGAAAATGTACCGTCATATATTTCATGGACGCCACAGCTTGGACTGCGAGATTGTAGAACTGCACAGGATATTTGATGATTTTTTGCGATTTTCAGCGCCTTTTTTGCTCCCTGACAAAATTCTGTATGTACTGAAATACCATTTTTGTTTGTTACTATACCGTTTACAATTTCAGCAGGAATCCGGGGTGTTGGAAGGCTACCAAGTACTTCAGGACAGACTGGAATTACTTCATAGTCATGTTCTTTTATATATCTATCCAGTTTCGAGCTGAAATTGTTTCCACCATTATATTTACAGTTTTGGCCAATAAGACAGGCGCTGACTAAAATTCTCTTCATATTTGTATGCATCCTCCGGAAAAATCGATGATTTGCTAAAAAAATATATACAAAAAAAGAAGTGTTTATTTTTAACACTTCGTATAAAGACTAATCGGTATGAATATATACTATAAAAACTCCCCCTGTTGGACTCGAACCAACGACACTGCGGTTAACAGCCGCATGCTCTACCGACTGAGCTAAGGAG
>CAKRVX010000085.1 GCA_934409175.1 uncultured Blautia sp. | reverse complement strand
TTGAAGTTCTTCCATTAACGTGTCTGCTAAATTACCCGTTTCTTTTCCCTCCTTTTTCTATTTAAATCTCCGGAAGACATTCTGGCTTTTTATGCTGTCCGTCTCAGATGCCTCAGCCAGAATCCCCAAACTTATGAATGTAAAATATTTCATAAGCTTTCCATCGATTCATGATTTTGAGATTATTATATTAAAATCCGTTAAAAAGTCAACAATCATTTTGACCATTTATGACAAAATAATTCTGTTTTTTTATATATTTTCAACAGTAAAAAAATGACTTTTCATCATTTTTATCCATTTTGAAAGTCATTTTTCACGAAAAAAGTGTCATTTTTGTTGACCTGGCTGTAACCCGGTGATATTATTTTATATAGTTTTTATATAAAATTTATATTTCAAGGCATACCAATCTTTTAATTGGTCAGACTTATTTTGGAGGTAAAACTATGCAGCTGGTCTGTCTGGGAGACAGTATTACTGACTGTAATCGTCTGTTTGAAGATTTTCCTCTGGGAAATGGTTATGTACAGATACTTTCCCGTGAGTTTCAAAAAACTCATAGAACTGTCAGTATCAAAAATTATGGAGTAGATGGATTTACATTGTCCAGAGTTCTGGAAAATGTGCTTCACGGTCAGATAGATCTGCACCGTACACCTGTTATCACTCTTCTAATAGGCATCAACGATATCGGACTCATGTTGAATACAGACCGCACTGCCGCACAGAAGGAACAGATGATGAACGATTTTTTTATCCGTTATGAATACCTTCTGAAACTTCTTATTGAAAAAGCGCGAAAAGTGATCGTGATGGAGCCGTTTATTTTTCCCCGTCCTGAAAAATATAAACTGTGGATACCTTATGTACAGACCATGGGGCAGGGAATCCAACAGATAGCCGAAAACTTTCATATTAACTGCTTATCACTTCACAATTATCTGAACGATGCTGCTTCACGGGAAGGTTTTTCTTCTGTAACTATCGACGGAATCCACCTGACAAAGCACGGGCATGAACTGCTGGCCACCAAACTATATCCATTGATTTCTGCCTGACAGTTGCGTATTATCTTTTATCTTTGTATAATAAGACGTCCGAATCAAAACCAGTTAATAAATAATACTTACTGTCCTATCAGAAACAAAAGAAGGGAGCTTTCTATTATTATGGAAGCAAAAATAAAACAAATCGAAGATATGTCTCTGAATGCCTGGCCATCCCACAAAATGGAATTGTATGATGGCTGGATTCTGAGATTTTCCTATTTTTATACACATCGAACCAACAGTGTGGAGCAATTCGGGAATTCCGTTCTTACGTGGCGTGAAAAAATCCCCTACTGCGAAAGTGTTTACAAGCGTCTTGGAACTCCTGCAGTCTTTAAGATCAGTCCTCTGGTTTCTCCTGATTTTGATTATGTACTGGAAAACCGTGGCTATGCAATTCAGCACACTACCAACGTTATGGCAATGAGCCTGAAAACAGCACATCTGGATGTACCATTTCCAGATGTGACCTTCTGCGACAATATCCCCACAGAATGGATTGAAAGTCTGTTTCAGCTGAAAGGAACCACTGATCCCATCCATCGTAAAGTTGTCCCATCCATGTATCAGGCGATTCTGAAAGAAACCATCTGTGCCTCCATTCGTATGGATGGGCAAATCATTGCCACAGGTCTCGGGATTCTGGACCGTGACTATATCGGACTCTACGCCATACATGTAAAGGATGAATTTCGCAGGCATGGCTATGCCCGCCAGATCTGCACTGGTCTTCTGAAAAAAGGGATGGAAAAAGGAGCTCAGAATGCTTATCTTCAGGTAGTAGAAGGCAACGATACCGCCCGTACTCTTTATAAATCACTAGGTTTTCAACAGCTTTATACTTACTGGTTCCGTGTACAGCCTGATGAAAACGGAAATTTTCCACCTGAAAAATAAAATAAAGCCCACTGTAAAACATTTATCTTATCCGATGCTTTACAATGGGCTTTTTGTGTTATTTTACTGTTCTTTCTTTGGGAATCAATTACTATACAACTAACACAGCTCGCGCAAACTGTGCTTATTTAGTCAGTCTTATCAGTTATACTGTCTTTTTTTCAATGCTGCTGGTCTTATATTACTGACTATCATCGGAGTCAGTTCACTGAAATACAGCAGACAGGTTAATATACAGTACAGCGGCGTCATAATTGCACACTGTATTAATCTTGCGGACATAACTTCATAAAAGTTTCTGCTATACATAAGTACCAGACCGGCAGTTGTAAATACCAACGTACTGAGAGCAGACGTCACAACCACCGATACGCAGATACCAATGGTCTTTCCAATTTTCTTTCTGTTAATAAATAAGGGTCTTGCCAGAGCAGGAATCACTCCCCAGAGAATTGCCGCAACTGTAATAAGTGGATTTACCCCGTAGCCTTTCATGAAACATCCGATTACATCCGCGCACAATCCACAGACTCCTCCGGCAACAGGGCCAAGCCACAGACCCGCCAGAATCACGCATACACTTCCAAATGAAATACGGTTCGTAGGGCCAAGTTCAATCACAAATATCCTTGTCAGCACTATATTCATTGCGATCAGCAATGCCATGAATACCAACGTTTTTACATTCCAGTATTGTTTATTTTTCTGCATAATAAAAAACACCTCCATAATGTTTAAAAAAACAGAGTAGTTACCATAAATAATAATCCCTCCACATTATGAGATGTCCTCATATGTAGCAACGGGTGCGGAAATCATATCGTAAGCAGCTTGTCACTCTGCTTTTCGTTTCACGGCGACTCCCCAGCCTGTGAACACTTAACGCATAAAATCCTACTTCGCTATTATTTATTCATCGAAATTATAGCATAACCTATAAAAATTGCAATATTTTTTTTGTTATTATTTTGTCATTATTTTCTTTCTTCACCAAAAACATTCTGGTGAATAGCTCACCTTTGTTTTCTGCATATTAATATAGTAAATATAATAAATCAGAGGTGACAAAAAATGAGCAAAAATCCTAAAAATAGCTGTCAAAATCCGTATCATTTGTGTTATGATAATTATCTGGATACCAATGCCTGTACAGAATGTACCGGCCTGATACCAGCTCCTGTCCGGGATGAAAATGAATGGGAAAATTATAGAGAACTTTATGCTTTTACTCCCGTAGACAGGAACGATGATATGAATTGATTTGTCGGAGGGTCTGTCTTTATTATGAAAAAATTACTTGCTGCCTGTATCTGCACCGGTCTGAGTTTCTCAATGAGCGGCTGCACTCTGGGAACTATCCTGGAACAATTTACCTCCACAGGAGATACCGCCGTTAAGGAAATTTCTTCCACCCCAGAAGCTTCTGTTTCTGAAACCCGAGACCGGGTTTATATGGATGAAATTTCCGGTACTCTTCAGGATTTTACCGGAAGTCAGCTGATTCTTGATGCCGACAATGTTTCCTATGTGTTCAATGTATCAAATGCCACATTGGAATGTACCGGCGGCATGATTACCGGCGACGAAATCAGTGTTATTTATGAAGGGCAGCTCTCCACTACAGATACAAGTACAGTGAAAACTCTTAAAGTTGTAGATGAATTTCACAAAAAACATAAGCTGAAACAGCATACCATTCGAGGCAAGGTTGTAGCATTGACCCCCAACACCATAACTATAAAAAATAAAAAAGGCATCGCAACTACTTACCCGATCACAGGAACCCGGCAATATTATCAAAAAGGCATTAAATCCGGCGATTGGGTCTATATTAAATATAAAGGAACTATTCCTGATACTTCCCAGAATGCTTCTGCTTCTTTAAATACCAGCCATCTGAAAGTTCTGAGCATTTCCGATCTGAAAAAACTGAAAATTCCGGATCCAACTCCTACGCCAACTCCCAGGCCTTCTGAAACTTCAGAAGAAGCAGAGGAAAATACACAAAAAGAGCAGCAGTTTCTGGCAACTATTCAAACTGTAAATTTAAATATTCTCCAGGTGATTCCTGCCGGCAGTGATACTCCTATAAATCTGGATATGTCCTCTATCCCGGTATGGTTCAAAGGAGGTATCGCACCAGGTTCTCATGTAAATATTACTTACCGGGGCGATCTGCAGACAGATGCCCTGGAGGAAATCCAGATACTGGCTGTCACAGGAGAAGATCCTGATAGCATTAATGATAAACACATTTGCAGTACTGCTACAGGTACGATAGTCGGCAACACTGCAAACACCATCACGCTCCAGACAGATGATGGAGCTGTAGATACTTTCCGAATTGAAAATGCAGAAAATCATTCCACACAAACATTGGAATATGGCAGTTATATCTGTATTACATTTCATCCTTCCAGATCAAAATCTTCCAATATTTATACTGCTGTACAGATACATGACGCATAATTACAGAACAGCCGGACACCGTTGGTATCCGGCTGTTCTGTCTTTTTCAGTGCCTGCAAAACTTTTCTCTTATCTTTTTTTCTCCTTCTGCGAGCCAGTCATATACTTCCTTTCTGCCTCCCAGAATCTCCCCGAAAGCTCTGACTTCATCCAGAATTCCTTTTCCATGAAGAACCATGTAAGCACCGGCATCACTGCCTGAAGCTGTCTTTACTCCTGCCTCATATGCCTTACGTACATTCGTCTCTGCTGCTTCCGCAATTGGCAGAAGCACACTGTCTTCATAGCGTCCATCTCCTATAAGATTTCTGACAGTAACCAATGTAGGCACCCACACTGTATCACTTTCTGCCAGCATACGCAAACATTCATCGTCCATATAATTGCCATGCTCCAGACTGTCCACACCGGCTTCTACTGCAATTCGCACTCCAAAACTGCCATTCGTATGGGACATAACTGCCATCCCTTCCTCATGAGCTATATGAACCATTTCTTTTACCACATCTGCCGGCAAAGGTTTTCCTGTAACAACACCCTTATCTTTAAAATCCAGCAGTCCGGTCGTCATGATCTTAATGAAATCAGCACCTTGCTTTTTCGCTTCCAGTACACGCTTATGAAATTCATGCATCGTGGAAAAACTTTTGCCCACGATAGATCCATAATGTCCTTCTTTATGTATGGCAAATATCGGAGTTCTGTAATCAATACCATATTCCTGAGCTATCTGTTTCGCTCTCGCAGAAACCCCCAGCGCATCCCCGCCGTCGCGGACAAAAGTAATGCCATTGTCCCGATATGCCCTCAGATGTGCACGTATTATAGTATCATCCGGTTCATTCTTATGTGCATCGATTGCCTGACGATAATTTACTCCATTCATAATAATGTGTGCATGACATTCTCCAAACATTATATTTCCTCCGCATTATTTCTCAAAAAAATCACGGATCTCCTGTTCGGTTGCCTGCACAGATCCTTGTACAAAGAACGGTTTTCCGCCGCCTCTGCCATTTAATGCAGCATTCATTTCTTTCGTATACTGGCGTAAATCTCCATCAATTTCACCCATTGCATATTTATAGCTTCCATCTTCATTTCTGGAAAATACCGCACAGCATCCTTCACAGGTATTCATTACTGCATCTGCCAGCTTACGGACAGAATCTGATTCCAGTCCTTCTTTGAAGATCAGAACGCTTCCTGCGCCTTCCCACTTTTTAGCCTCCGCCTGAAACATTTCTTCCTCCATACGGGCAATTATACCCTTCATGCGGAAGTTTTCGTCCTGCAGACGCTGTACAGCATCTGCTGTTTTTTCCATTTTGGCAGAAAGTTTTACGGAAATCTGATGATTCTGGTCATTTATCATATTCAGATAATCCAGAACTCTTTTACCGCAGATCATTTCCATACGGATGCCATCACGAAATTTCACAACAGAAAGAATCTTCACCATCCCGATCTCACCGGTATGAGTAACATGAGTTCCACAGCATGCACATACGTCTGTACCAGGGAATGTTACAATACGAACCTGTCCGGTCAGTTCTTTTTTACTTCTGTAATCAAGCGTCTGTAATTCGTCTGATGTGGGATAAGTAATCACTACTTCTCTATCTTCCCATATTTTCTCATTTACCTCTCTCTCAATCTCCGCCAGCTGTGTTTCATCAAGCATACCGTTCAGATCTACTGTGATTACATCACTTCCCATATGAAATCCTACATTATCATAACCATATTTCGCATGAATAATGCCACTGACCATATGCTCACCGGAATGCTGCTGCATCAGATCGAAACGATGTGCCCAATCAATCTTACCATCTACCTTCATTCCAGCTTCCAGCGGCTTATCTGTATAATGAAGCAATTCTCCGTCTTTCTCATGAACTTCTGTTACCTTCACATCCCCCAGAATTCCCACATCACTGGGCTGACCGCCGCCTTCCGGATAAAAAGCGCTCTCATCCAAAATCACTGCATAACCATTTTTTCTTTCTCTGCACTCTGTAACAGTTGCAGTAAATTCCCTTCTATATACATCTTCATAATATAAGCGTCTTGTCTCTGTCATGCTGTAAGTCTCCTTTTATCAGTTTTTCTGTTCATTTCATGCAAAGCAATATACTTTTTATGTATATTCATACTTCATAATTTACTGCCTACAAGTATAGAACAATTCCCTTTTCTCCGCAAGCATTCTCACTTCTTATTTCTTTATAAAAACAATTCTTATTTCTTTATCGATTAATGAAGTTTTCCTCCTGTCATCTGCGTTATAATTAATTGAACGGAAACAGGAAAAGGGGGCGGAGATAATCACTGAGAAACAATATCTGGAATATCTGATCACACAATACCAAAACTTAATCTATTCCATTTGTCTCAAATCAACAGGTAATCCATTTGATGCCGAAGATCTGACTCAGGAAGTATTCCTGTCCGCCTACAAAAATCTTTCTCATTTTGACGGAACCTACGAAAAAGCCTGGCTGAGCAAAATCGCGGTACGAAAATGCCTGGATTATCTGAAAGCCGCCGGACGCAGGATCGTTCCTACTGAAGATACCTATTTTTCCCAAATACCGGATCAACAGTCCTCACCTGAAGATAAATACTTTCAGACAGCGGCCGATCGCCATGTAAGGGCCCTGTGCATGCAATTAAAAAGTCCTTACAAAGAAGTTGCTTACGCACATTTCTGCCAGGGATTATCTGCGACGGAAATTGCACGAAGAGACAACAAAAACCCCAAAACTATTCAGACACAGCTCTACCGTTCCAGAGCCATGCTGAAAAAAATGCTTGAAAGGAGTGATTAGATGCATATAGACAATGATGATTTAATAAGATTTGACAACGGAACTATGACCACACAGGAAGTGATTGAATTTTTGTCGCATCTTGATCACTGCGATTCCTGTCTCGATCAATTGACAGTTCTGGAAAATGGCGGCAATACAGATGCACCTTCCTATCTGGCAGAACAGATTTTATCCAAAGCGGATTCCTGCGAAAGCCAGTTTACTATGGCAGCCAGCAAGACTTCACGAAAAATATTATTTCTGCGCTACAGTCTGCAGACTGCTGCCGGTGTTGCAGCCGCATTAATACTTTTATTCAGTGTACCAAATATAAATTTTTCTGATCTGAACCTCTGTAATTCAGCTCAGACAGAACGTTCACTGCCAGAGCGTGAAAACAACCGATTATATCATTTTACCAGAAATATTGGTCAGAGTATCAGTGACAGTACCGGATCTCTTACAAAATCTTTAAGTGAATTTTCCAGTAAAATAATGAATGGAGGCAAATAAGTATGCAAAAACAAAAACATGGATTCTGGCTTTTCGTCTTTTCTTTAATTCCCGGTGCAGGAGAAATGTACATGGGATTTAAAAAACAGGGGCTTAGTATTATGCTTTTCTTCTGGGGTATCTTTGCTTTAGGTTCATGTACCGGTATGGACTGGCTCATTTTCCTTATACCGGTCATCTGGTTCTACAGTTTCTTTAATGTGCACAATCTGAAAACTCTCTCTGAAGAAGAGTTCTATTCTATAGAAGATACCTATCTTCTGCATATGGATGAACTGCTGGGCGATATAAATATTCTTATCTCCAGACACCGTACCATCGTAGCTGTTCTTCTGATTGTCTTCGGCGCTTCTATTCTGTGGAATAACCTGGTGGATTTCCTTATCATGGTCCTGCCTTCCTATCTGGCAGATGCTCTTGGAACTTTTGCTTATCACCTTCCACAACTTGTAATCGCAGTAGCCATTATTCTGGCAGGTCTGTATATTTTGACACGAAAGAAAGATTCTCTTGACAACATTCAGGAAGATGATCTGTTTGACAAAAAAGAACACTACTGGACACCATACCGTCCATATCAGCAGAACACTTCTGATACCGTACCCACTGTCACTGAACCAGATATTTCTCAGGATGATATTTCCACTCCTGTTTCTCCAAGTCATCCAGATTCTCCAATATCAACCGATTCTGACAGCAACGTGAATAAAGAATCCTGAAAAAAAGAGATTCAGATCATTTGATCTGAATCTCTTTTTTGTATTCCACTCAGTCCCATAAATACCAGAAGTTTCTCCGGCGGACTACTCTGCTGCGCCTACACAGACACTGAAACCTCCCCAAAAGAAAGTATGGTTTCCTGTCCATCA
>CAKRVX010000084.1 GCA_934409175.1 uncultured Blautia sp. | reverse complement strand
AATCCGTCTGTAATCCATCAGGCGATTCAGTTTCTGGGACAGAAGGGTTATTCACTGCAGGATAAGGTCTGTATGGTCATTGGAAATGGTGAGATGGGTAAGGTGGCTGCTCAGGCATTACGGGAAGCAGGTGCTGATGTGACTGTCACTATCCGTCAGTACAGAAGTGGTATTGTAAGTATTCCTGCAGGATGCAGGCGAATCAATTACGGAGAACGGATGGAGCATATTCCTGAATGTGATGTGGTAGTCAGTGCTACGGCAAGCCCCAACTTTACATTGAAGAGAGAACTGTTTGAACATCTGGAGCTTCCACAGAATCTGATTCTGATAGATCTGGCTGTACCCAGGGATATTGAACCTTCCATAGGAAGACTGGAGGGAGTTACTCTTTACGATATGGACAGCTTTCGTATTGAAGAAGTTCCGGCGGAATTTCAGGAGAATTTAGAAGCAGCAGGAGCTATTGTCAGAGAGCAGATGGAGGAATTTTTTCAGTGGCTGGATGGCAGGGATCTGATTCCGAGGATTCAGGAGATTAAAGAAGAGGCAGTCAATGACCTGAATCTGAGAATTGCAAAAATACTTAAAAAAACTCCCATGGACGAAGAGGACCGAGTAAATCTGGTACAGGCTGTGGATACAGCCGCAGGCAAGGTGGTAAATAAACTGATCTTTGGTCTGCGTGACAGCCTGAATCAGGAAACTTTCCTTGAGTGTGTGGCAGGACTGGAGAAAATATATGAAGAATAAGCCTTTTTTTCCCATGTTTATAGACTTATCAGATAAGAATATCGTTGTGGTAGGCGGTGGGAGCATTGCTACACGCAGAGTAAAGACATTACTGGCTTTTACCAGAAATATCAAAGTGATTGCGCCGAAGGTAACTATGGAAATGATGGAGCTGGCTAAAGCAGGATATGTAAATCTGGTTGCCCGTCCTGTGAAGCGGTCGGATTTTGCCATGGCGTATATGGTGATCGCGGCTACCAATGACAGAAAATTAAATGATGAAATTCACAGAATCTGCAGGCAGGAGGGCATTTATGTGAATGTGGCCAGCGACAGAGAACAATGCGATTTCTATTTCCCTGGAATTTATATGCAGGATGAATTGGTGGTAGGAATCACAGCAAGTGGACTGAACCACAAAAAAGCCAGAAGGATTCGGGAAGAAATCCAGAAGGCGCTGGAAAAAGTGGCGCAGGAGGATGATGAAGATGATGACTAAAGTGATCATTGGCAGCAGAGAGAGCAAGCTTGCTGTTTTACAGAGTGAGATGGTAAAAAGCTACATAGAACAGAAAAACCCGGGACTGGAAGTGGAGATTCTGACTATGAAGACGACAGGGGATATGATCCTCGATCGTACCCTGGATAAAGTAGGCGGTAAGGGATTGTTTGTAAAAGAACTGGACAAGGCGTTGACAGACGGCAGAAGTAATCTGTCTGTACACAGTCTGAAGGATATGCCTATGGAGATTCCGGATGAACTGCCGCTTCTGGCATTTTCAAAAAGAGAAGACCCAAGGGATGTACTTGTGCTCCCGGAGGGCGTCACAGAACTGGATCCGGAGAAACCATTGGGATGTTCCAGTTTAAGAAGAACTCTTCAGTTGAAAAAACTATATCCTGATATGCAGGTAAGAAGTATCCGGGGGAATCTTCAGACCCGTCTGCGCAAGCTGGATGAGGGAGAATATTCCGGGCTGATCCTGGCTGCTGCCGGATTAAAACGTCTGGGACTGGAAAGCAGAATCAGCCGGTATTTCACGCCGGATGAGATGATTCCTTCTGCAGGACAGGGAATCCTGGCAGTGCAGGGCCGTAAGGGAGAAGATGCTTCCTATCTGGAGGGATACTGCGACCGGGATGCATGGCTGACCGGGAATGCGGAACGTGCATTCGTGAAATATCTGGATGGAGGTTGTTCTTCTCCTGTGGCAGCGTATGCAGAGGTGAAAGGAAATAAAATTTTTATCCGCGGTTTATATTACGAGGAAGAAAGCAAAAAATGGATAACAGGAAATATCACAGGAGATGCTTCTGATGGTGTAGGACTTGGAAGAACTCTTGCAGAGAATCTGAAAAAATCCTGTACAAAGGGAGAATAGACGGATGGCAGTTGGAAAAGTATGGCTGGTAGGAGCAGGCCCCGGGGATGTGGGGCTTTTTACATTAAAAGGAGATAAAGTCCTGCAGCAGGCTGATGTGGTTGTATATGATAGTCTGGTAGGCGCAGGAGTTTTGAACAAGGTCCCGAAACATGCGAGACTGATCAATGTGGGAAAAAGAGCAAGCCATCATACCATGGTTCAGGAAGATATAAATAAAGTACTTCTGAAAGAGGCACAGGCAGGAAATCGCGTGGTACGTCTGAAGGGTGGAGATCCGTTCCTTTTTGGAAGAGGAGGAGAGGAACTGGAACTTCTTTCCGAGAATCAGATCCCTTATGAAATAGTACCGGGTGTGACTTCACCTGTTTCAGTGCCTGCATACAATGGAATTCCGGTGACACACAGGGATTTCTGTTCATCTTTACATATTATTACAGGTCACAAGCGAGCCGGGCAGGAGTATGATATCGATTTTCGTGCGTTGACACAGACAAAAGGTACCCTGGTATTTCTTATGGGACTTGCTGCACTGGAAGATATCTGCAAAGGACTTCTGGATGGAGGTATGGATCCGGATATGCCGGCGGCCGTGCTGCAGAAAGGTACGACGGCAGGGCAGAAAAGAGTAGTGGCTACAGTCGGTACTCTGAAAGCAGAGGTGGACAGGCAGGGAATAGAAACTCCTGCGATTATTGTGGTGGGAAAGGTATGTTCTCTGGCAGACAGATTTGCATGGTATGAAAAACTTCCGTTGGCAGGCTGGAAAGTTCTGGTTACCAGGCCGAGGCAGCATGTTTCAAAAACAGCAGATCTTCTGCGGGAAAAAGGGGCTGAGGTGCTGGAAATCCCGTCCATTGCTACTGTACCGCTGGAACCAAATGAGAAACTTTCTCAGGCCTTTAGCAGACTGGATACTTATCAGTGGATTGTATTTACCAGTCCGGCCGGAGTGGATATCTTTTTTGATGAAATGGATAAAAGAGATTTTGATGTGCGAAGAATGGGGAATGCGAAACTGGCAGTGATCGGAGAAGGAACCAGAAGAAAGTTAAGAGAACATCACCTTCTTGCTGATTTTATTCCTGATGTGTATGATGGAGATACTCTGGGGATGGAGTTAGCTGCGATGCTGAAAGGTGGAGAGAAAATTCTGATCCCCAGAGCAGAGGCCGGCAATCAGCAGCTTGTTCGAATGTTGAAAGAAGCTGGTGCCAGGGTAGATGATGTTGCCATCTATAAGACCTGTTATGAAAGAAGCCGGCTGATCGATGAGAAAAAAGAACTGGAGACCGGCAGTGTGGACTGCGTGGTTTTCACCAGTGCTTCCACTGTGAAAGGATTCGTAGAAAGCACAGAAGGTCTTGACTATACGAAAGTAAAAGCTGCATGTATCGGCAGACAGACCAAAGCTGCTGCGGATGCTTACGGTATGGAAACCTGTATGTCTGAAAAAGCGACAATAGAAAGTCTGATCTCTCTTGTGGAAAAAATGAAACAGGAGAGTCAGACTGAATAAGGCCGATAGAAAAAGGAGCGAAAAAATATGGAGTTAATTCAGAGACCAAGACGATTAAGAGGCAGTGAGACACTGCGGAAAATGGTAAGAGAAACAAGAATGGATAAATCTTCCCTGATTTATCCCCTGTTTGTAAAAGAAGGTACCGGAATCGAAGAGGAAATTCCGTCTATGGAAGGACAGTACAGATACAGCATCGACCGTCTTCCCTATGAACTGGAACGCCTGCAGAATGCAGGAGTAAGCAGTGTGATGCTTTTTGGTATCCCGGATCATAAAGATGAGATCGGAAGCGGAGCGTATGCTTCTGACGGAATAGTGCAGAAAGCATTACGTGAGGCGAAAAAACAGTTTCCGGATATGTATTACATTACAGATGTATGTATGTGTGAATATACTTCTCATGGACACTGCGGTGTACTTTGCGGTCATGATGTAAATAATGATGCAACTCTGGATCTTCTGGCAAAAACAGCAGTTTCTCATGTAGAGGCAGGTGCTGATATGGTGGCGCCTTCTGATATGATGGATGGACGTATACTTGCTATCCGTAAGGCATTGGATGCAGATGGACATTATGAGACACCGATCATGTCCTATGCTGTAAAATATGCGTCTGCATTTTACGGACCGTTCCGTGATGCAGCAGGTTCTGCTCCGTCTTTTGGAGACAGAAAGAGTTATCAGATGGATTTTCATAACAGAAGAGAGGGAATGAAGGAAGCCCTTACAGATGTAGATGAAGGAGCGGATATTATCATGGTAAAACCTGCAATGTCCTATCTGGATATGGTTTCCGAGGTTTCGAAAGCTGTGAATGTACCGGTTGCAGCATACAGTGTCAGCGGAGAATATGCCATGGTGAAGGCAGCATCGAAAATGGGATGGATCGATGAAGAGAAAATTATGTGCGAAATGGCAGTAAGCGCATACCGTGCAGGCGCACAGATTTATCTGTCCTATTATGCAAAAGAACTTGCAAAATGTATGGATGAAGGGAGGATTGGCTGATGGGGATTTCAGAACAGTTATTTGACAGAGCGGTAAAAGTGATTCCGGGAGGTGTAAACAGTCCGGTACGTGCTTATGGAGCAATTGGGATGGCACCAAGATTTATTGAACGTGCAGATGGATGTTATATCTATGATGCAGATGGAAACCAGTATATTGATTACATAGATTCCTGGGGACCGATGATACTGGGACATAATTTTCCGGAAGTAAGGGAGAGCGTGTTGAAAGCCTGTGAGAAGGGGCTGAGTTTTGGATGTGCCACAGCAATCGAAGTGGAAATGGCAGAATTCATCTGCGACAGGATTCCTCATGTGGATATGGTGCGCATGGTCAATTCCGGAACAGAAGCAGTGATGAGTGCAATCCGTGTTGCAAGAGGATTTACAGGAAAAAATAAGGTCATTAAATTTGCAGGCTGTTATCATGGACACAGCGATGCCATGCTTGTAAGCGCCGGATCTGGCGTAATGACAAGCGGAGTTCCGGACAGTGCAGGAGTTCCCAGTGGATGTACAGAAGATACTATGACAGCAGTTTATAATGATCTGGACAGTGTACGTACACTTCTGGAACAGGCAGATGGACAGACTGCTGCAGTGATCGTGGAAGCAGTAGGGGCTAATATGGGTGTGGTACCTCCGAAGAAAGGATTCCTGGAAGGTTTAAGAAAGCTTTGTGATGAGTATGGGGCACTTCTGATCTTCGATGAAGTAATCACAGGTTTCCGGCTTGCATTCGGTGGTGCTGCAGAATATTTCGGCATAACACCGGATCTTGTTACTTATGGTAAGATTATCGGTGCAGGTATGCCGGTAGGTGCATACGGTGGAAGAAGAGAAATCATGGAACTTGTCTCACCGGTAGGTAAAGTTTATCAGGCAGGAACTTTAAGTGGAAATCCGATTGCCATGGCAGCAGGACTGACGCAGCTGAAATATCTGTATGAGCATCAGGAAATTTATAAAGACCTGGAGAAAAAAGGTGCAAGGCTTTATGGTGGTATGGAGAAGCTTCTTAAGGAGAAAGATCTGCCGTATCATATCAATCATGTTTCTTCTCTGGGAAGCCTGTTTTTTACAGAGCAGGAAGTAGTGGATTATACTTCAGCTAAAACCGCGGATACAAAAGCGTTTTCAGAATATTTCAAGGGAATGCTGGCGCAGGGAATCCACATGGCACCATCTCAGTTTGAAGCTATGTTCCTTTCTGCGGCACATACAGATGAAGTTATTGACCGTACTCTGGAAGCTGTGAAAAATTATTTTGCAGGATAATAAATGCTTCATGTTTTCTGCAATCTTCGGCATGAAAAAAATTACCGGATATTATCTGTAAACAGTAAAGGAGAAATGCATAAAACACAGAGCCCTGCCTTGTTCTGGATGGGAAAATATGTTATAATGTTATGTAGTAAATGACAACGCCAGTCAGAAAAATGGGCGGAACTACATACAGCAGGAGGCAGAAGCTTTATGAGTAAGAAAAAATATGTGGCCTATGTGGGATCTTATACACATGGGGATTCCAGACAGGGAATTCATGTTTATGATGTTGATGTTGAAAAGGGAACTCTTACACCACGCAGCAGTGTGGAAGTAAGCAATGCATCACATACAGCTGTTTCAAAGAACGGCAGATATTTATACTCCATCGAAGATGAGGGTGTAGCTGTATTCAAGCGTGATGGAAATGGAGATCTGGAGCGCATTAACAGCGTGGGAATTGACGGTATGAGAGGATGTTTTCTTTCTACAGATGTAGATGGCAAATATCTTTATGTTGCAGGATATCATGATGGTAAAGTTACTGTTGTACATACACACAAAGATGGCAGACTTGGAAGTCTGATGGATGGTGTATTCCATACAGGGCTTGGAAGTGTGGCAGAACGTAATTTCCGTCCGCATGTAAACTGCGTTCGTCCTACTCCTGATAATAAATATCTTTGTGCAGTAGATAATGGACTGGATCAGGTAAAGATTTATCGCATTAATAAACAGCGCGGGAAACTGGAACTGGTGGATATTCTGAGATGCCCAAGAGAAAGCGCACCACGTATTATCCGATTCAGTGATGACGGAAAATTTGCATATATTCTTTTTGAATTGAGCAATGAGATTAAGGCATATAAATATGATGGTAGTGGTAAAACTCCGGAGTTTGAACTGATTCAGACTATAGAAGTAACCAAGTCGAAAGACAAACATGAAAATCATAATGCAGCTTCCGGACTGAGTCTTGCAAATGATGGAAAGCATCTGTTCTGCACTACTGCAGGTGAAGATACGGTATCCATGTTTGAGAGAGATGAAGAAACAGGAATGCTTACCAGAAAGTTTACACTTCCGATCAGTGGTGAATATCCGAAGGATATTGTGATCTTTCCAGATGACAAGCATCTGGCGGTTACAAATCATGCAAGCAATACGATTACAGTATTCTCAATTGATTATGAGAAAAATATTATTGTCATGAACGGTAAACCTCTGAAAGTAGAAGCCCCCAATTCTATTCAGATCTGGGCTGTACCTGAAGATGAGAAATAAAAAATGAATGGGAATAAAACTGCCTCACTCTGAAAAGAGTGAGGCAGTTCTTGTTATAAATAAAAATTACGGATTTTGTCCATTTGAGAACTCATATTTGAAAAAAGAGCATCTGTCAGTGTCAGGGCTGCCATAGATTCTACCACAACTACAGCTCTGGGAACGATCACCGGATCATGGCGACCGTGAATTTCCAAAGTAAGAGGGTTCAGATCTTTGGTAACAGTTTCCTGCGGACGGCTGATGGATGGAGTTGGTTTAATGTGGGCACGGAGAACAATTTCACTTCCGTCACTGATTCCACCCATAATACCGCCTGCATGGTTGGAAGTTTTTATAACAGATCCGTTTTTTACACAGAACCCATCATTATCATCGGAACCTCTGGAAGAAGAAACGGAAATTCCGTCACCAATCTCTACTGCTTTTACGGCACCTATGGACATGAGAGCCTGAGCCAGAACTGCATCCAGTTTTCCGAAAACAGGATCACCCAGTCCGGCCGGGACACCGGTAATGCGGCATTCTACCACACCGCCGGCACTGTCTTGCTCATTCATACATTTTTCCAGATATTCACCTGCTCTGGCTGCCGCATCTGCGTCAGGCATATAAAAAGCATTCTGATCGATCTGCTTTTTATCAAAAGAAGAAATTTCTACAGGCCCGATGGATTTTGTGTAAGTGCAGAAAGAAATGTTCAGTTCTTTCAGAATTTTTGATGCAATAGCTCCGGCAGCTACACGGCCGATAGTCTCGCGGCCTGAAGATCTTCCACCGCCTCTGTAATCGCGGAAGCCATATTTCTGGTCAAAAGTATAGTCAGCATGTCCGGGACGGTAGGAATAAGCAATATTTCCGTAATCTCTGGACCGCTGGTCTGTATTTCTTACCATGAGAGAGATGGGAGTACCGGTAGTTTTTCCTTCAAACACACCGGAAAGGATTTCAACAAGGTCGCCTTCCTTCCGGGCTGTGGTATAGCGGCTCTGTCCAGGCTTCCTTCTGTCCAGAAATATCTGGATATCTTCCTCGCAAAGAGGAAGGCCGGCCGGACATCCGTCCACAACAGCGCCCAGAGCCTTGCCGTGGGATTCCCCCCAGGTTGTGACAGTAAATTTATTTCCAAATGATGACTGATTCATATTTTTCTGGTTTGTTCCTTTCTTTCACTTTGTCATAGTATAGTTTTATTATATCCAAGTGTAAAAGTTTTGTAAACCGGAACCATTGGAATTGACAAAAATTCATGTACAAATTATAATGAATGATGTGTCTTTGGACATTTTATAAGAGAATGTCCGATGAGGGGAAATCAGGAGTAGAAGGGAAGTGTGGATCGTGGTAAGGATTTTTAAGACAATAGATGGCTCTATCCATGAGATACAGGAACCTCAGGAAGGCTGTTGGATTGCATTGACTAACCCTACAGCAACAGAGATTTTTGAAATTTCTGAGCAGTTCGGGATAGAGGTAGACGATTTGCGCGCGCCTTTGGATGAAGAGGAACGTTCCCGTATAGAAGTGGAGGATAATTACACTCTGATCCTTGCGGATGTACCTGCCATAGAAGAGCGGAATGAGAAGGACTGGTATGTGACCATTCCTCTTGGAATTATTGTCACTCAGAAAATGATCTTTACTGTTTGTCTGGAGGATACACAGGTTCTGACCAGATTTATGGAAGGCAGAGTAAGAAATTTCTTTACTTATATGAAAACACGTTTTATTCTGCAGATTCTGTATCGAAATGCCAGCATGTATCTGCGATATCTGCGTATCATAGATAAGAAAAGTGAACAGATAGAGGAGAAACTTCATCTGTCCACCAGGAATCAGGAGCTGATGGAGCTTCTGGAACTGGAAAAATCACTGGTTTACTTTACAACCTCTCTG
>CAKRVX010000083.1 GCA_934409175.1 uncultured Blautia sp. | reverse complement strand
CCCAGATAGCTCAGTTGGTAGAGCAGAGGACTGAAAATCCTCGTGTCGCTGGTTCGATTCCGGCTCTGGGCATTTGTTCTGAGATATGAATAAATGAATATGGAGCATTAGCTCAGGTGGTAGAGCACTTGACTTTTAATCAAGTTGTCCGGGGTTCGAATCCCCGATGCTTCACTTTAAGACTTCTGTAAAATCTACAGAAGTCTTTTTTTGTTATCAGAACTTAAAGTATGATTTGATTATGAGAGAAATTAATATTCTTAAAGTTTTACAGGAAGCAAGGAATAAAAGTTCTTTAACTAAATCAAGCAAATAGAAAAGTGGATTACGATCCCATTGACTATTTGAAAAAGAGTGTTTTTATATATAGAATTAAAATGAAAAAAATAAAAATAATAATTCAGTTCTAAATCGAAATGTTACATGCATAGAGTTATATTGCCTGATAGCCATAGGAAGTGCGCAGTCTGATGGGACAGGTATTATAAAATGCAGAACAGGAGGGAAATAAATGAGGAATCTGAAAGATTATTTAAAAATGATAGTAACTGCTGTTACCTGCTTTTTGATGGGATTTGTAAAAAATGATTATGAATGGGGATTTGGAAATGTCTGGAGAAAAACTGGGCTGAATGTTGTTTGTGATAATCCGAAAAACAGATTAATTTCCGAATATATTGTAAAAGATAATGAATCTAAAAAGAAAGAATATGGTTCAGACCGTGAGAGAAGAAAACGCCTGCATAAGGATAAGATCATATATTGGAATGAGCCAAGAATACAAAATAAAATAAGTAAGGCAATATATTTTAATACAGGATAATTACGGCAATTGCAAAAACAATGAAATTGATAAAGTAAGACGGATATTCTGGTTGTAGTTGGGAAAGGGATTTTATTGGTTTGATTAAATAGATTTGCTCTGGTCAGGATTTTACACTGAGCCTGGCCGGAGCAGATTGTCTAAAAACTTATCTGAGTTAATATAAATCTGTTTTTATCCATATATTAGAAGGAAAGAAACTGTAAGGACAGATTTATGAAACATCATGTTTTCCCCGGATTTTCCGGTGTCTTTTTTCTGTGTTTTATTCCCTATCTTATGGTTATACTTATGAATGGTGCAGATACAGCATTAACAAATCGAAAATTTAATATTGAAGTAATTTTGCCTGCTGCTGTGGCCGTCCAGATTCAGGAAGATTATGAACCCGAAACGATTAAAGCTCAGGCAATTATAGCACGATCAAATTTTTACAGAAGAATGAAAACCGAAGGAATAGGAAGCCTATTGGAAGAACTTCAGGAAAACATTAAGGAAAAAAATCTGTATCAGATACTGTTAAATAGAAAATATGAAGATGCAGTGACACAAACAGAGGGCATGGTTCTCAGTGTTGATCAGGAGTTAAAACTTATTCCATATCATGAACTTAGTGCCGGAAGAACAAGGAATGGCGAAGAATGTCTGTATGATTCAGAGTATGCATATTTGAAATCAGTGGAGAGCAGTGCAGACAAAGAATCTGATAATTATTTAAATGGAATTTATATCAGTGCGAATCGCTTGCCAAATGAACTTGTGATAAAAACCAGAGACAGTGCCGGATATGTAACAGAATTGATGGCAGATGGAAGGGTTTTGGAAGGAGAAAGCTTTCGGAAAGGAATGGGATTGGTTTCTTCGAATTTTACCATACAGAGAATTGGAAAGAATATCAGATTTATGTGTAAGGGGAAGGGTCATGGATTGGGTTTTTCGCAATATGGGGGAAATGCGTTGGCAAAAGAAAATAAAACAGTAGAAGAAATTTTATCTGCTTATTTCCCGGAAATGGAACTCACAGATATAGAAGAGATAAATTTCTGAAAAGCTGTATAGCTTGAAATATTCTGGACACCCTATAAATATGAAGATGAAAACAGAGGTGAAAGGAATATGATGAATAACAGAATTACACGAATCATTGCCAACACAGTAGGACTGGCTGCAGTAGCAGCATTGGGAATTACGGTATATCAGCTTGGAACATCTCCGGTGAAAGAGAAGGCGACACAGGAACAGTCTGAGGATAAAGATCAGAATGAAGATGCTGTGGTTAATGTGGAAAACAGTCAGGTGGAGACTGAAAATCAGTCACTTATCCAGGGGGAGAATGAAGAAGATACGGATTATGCACAAAACTCAGAAGATACTGTGGATAACACCGATAAAAACAGTGACAGCAGTGAGGATAATGCAAAAAATGAATCTTCTATTCAGAGTATGGATGATGAACATGTGACAGGAGATGAAGAGGCCGGTGAAACTACAGATGTATCTGCGTCTGCAGTGAATCTTCCTGTAGTTAACTTTTCTGAAGATACTTTAATGGAATGGCCGGTAAACGGAAATATACTGTTAGATTACAGTATGGATCAGACTACTTATTTTCCTACACTTGACCAGTATAAATTAAGTCCTGCAATCTCTGTTGGCGCAGTGGAAGGTGCACCTGTGGTTGCTGCTGTAAACGGAACTGTATATTCAATAGAGCAGGATGCACAGACAGGAACTACGTTAACTATGGAGCTTGGAAATGGATATCAGGCGGTCTATGGACAGCTTGCTGATGTGACAGTATCCGAAGGAGATACTGTAAAGAAAGGAACAACGGTGGGATATATTGCACAACCAACCAAGTATTACAGTACTGAAGGAGCAAATCTGTATTTCGCTATGAAAAGAAATGGAGAACCTGTAGATCCGATTAAATATCTTCCGTAAGAATACCATAAAAGAATACCATTAGAAACTAACACAATAATATAAGAGCTGAATCTTGAAAAGGTTCAGCTCTTATTTCGTTTGCAATGGAAAGTGGAACTGTTGTATAATAAAACATAAAGGTTTGGATAAGTTAAGGTGAGAAAATGCAACAAAAGAGGAGTTTTACATGAATATAAACGAAATTGCCAGATTGGCAGGAGTGTCCAGAGCTACTGTATCCAGATATTTAAATAATGGTTATGTTAGTGAGGAAAAAAGGGCAGTTATCCGTCGTGTCATAGAAGAAACAGGCTATCAGCCGTCTTCACAGGCACAGATGCTTAGGACTAAAAGGACCAGACTGGTGGGCGTGATTTTGCCAAAGATCAATTCCAATACGATAAGCAGAGAAGTTGCGGGAATCAGCGACGTTCTTGCTAAAAAAGGCTATCAGATCATTCTTGCAAATACAAATAATGATATTGAGGAAGAACTTAAATATATTTCGCTTTTTAAAGACAATCAGGTAGATGGTGTGATTTTTATTGCGACTATACTGACCCGTCGACATAAAAAGCTGTTGAAAGAATGTAAAGTACCGGTAGTAATCCTTGGACAGCTTCTGGAAGGGTATCCATGTATTTTTCAGGATGATTATAAAGCGGCAGGCAGGATCACAGAACGGATGGCTTATACCGGACACAAATTTGGATATATTACAGTTACTGATAAAGATGAGGCTGTAGGTCAGCGAAGGAAGGCTGGGGTAGAAGATACTCTTGTGAGATTTGGCAGGGAACTGCGTCCTGAATGTGTGAAAACAGGGGATTTTACTTTAGAATCCGGTTATGAGGCTGCAAGGGAATTATTTCAGGAACAGCCGGATGTAGATACATTGATCTGTGCTACAGATACAATGGCTGCAGGTGCAATGACATGGTTGAAAGAAAATGGGTACAGAATTCCCCAGGATGTGCAGATTGCCGGAGTAGGTGACAGTCCACTTGGAAAAATCGTAGAACCCAAACTTACCACGGTTCATTTTTATTATAAAACCAGTGGTATGGAGGCGGCTGAGATGCTTATCAGTCTAATGGAATCGGGAAATGGCGGTGTTTGTAAGGAAATTAAAATGGGGTGTGAACTGGTATTGAGAGGTTCACACAGAGAAAATGAGAAATAGTAAGTGGATTAAAAAGGGCAGTTACATTGGTTAACTGCTCTTTTTGTAGTTAAGCGGATATTCGGAATTGAAGCAGGAGACTTACTTGATTTGGTTAATAAATCAGGCGTTGTGTAATTTCGACAAATTCAGAAAAGAATATTTGTGATATGTTACATATTTACAAATAAAAACTGTATGGATATAATGAAAACAATATATGAGAACGATTCCATACAATAATATAAATAAATAATATATATAATTAAAATAAATGTATATTTGTATGGGAACGATAACGCAAAAGAAGGAGGACATTATGGATTACAGGAAGACAGCCCAGGAAATTTATGATCACATTGGGAAAAAAGAGAATATTATTTCCGCAGCTCATTGTGCGACCCGTCTTCGTCTTGTTATTGCAGATAATGCGAAGGCAGACAAGGAATATGTGGAAAATATTGAAGGAGTAAAGGGTGTTTTCTTTGCACAGGGACAGATGCAGATTATTCTGGGAACAGGAGTGGTAAATAAAGTTTATGATGAATTTATCCAGATTGCCGGAGTCAGTGAAAGCACCAAAGAAGAACTGAAGAAAGTGGCCGCATCCAGGGCTAATCCGGTGCAGAGACTGATTAAAACACTTGGGGATATTTTTGTACCTATTATTCCGGCCATTGTAGCCAGCGGATTTCTGATGGGTATTATGGAAGCTCTGAATTTCATGGTGAACAACGGATTTCTGAATATTGACACAAGTGGTTCGCTTTATACATTTGCACAGCTTTTCAGTAATACGGCCTATACATTCCTGCCGATACTGATTGCTTACAGTGGGGCGAAGGTATTTGGTGCAAATCCGTATCTGGGTGCTGTCATTGGTATGATCATGATTCATCCGAATCTGCAGAATGCATGGACAGTAGCTACAGAGGGTGTGAAGGCTACGCAGAAAGTCTGGTTTGGACTGTATTCTATTGATATGGTTGGTTATCAGGGACATGTTATCCCAGTTATCATTGCAGTATGGGTATTGGCTCAGATAGAGAAGAAACTTCATAAGATCGTGCCTGCCATGTTTGACTTATTTGTAACTCCTCTTGTCAGTGTCTTTGTAACAGGTTATCTGACATTATCAATTATCGGACCTATTTTTGTGGCTGTGGAGAATGGGCTTCTGAACGGTATTCAGTGGCTGATTGCATTGCCGTTTGGTATCGGAAGCTGTATTATGGGTGCTTTTTATGCGCCTACTGTTGTAGCTGGCGTTCATCACATGTATACAATTATAGACCTGGGACAGATTTCTAAATTTGGAATGACATATTGGCTTCCACTGGCATCTGCTGCAAATATTGCTCAGGGTGGTGCCGCACTTGCTGTAGCGTTGAAATCCAGAGACCAGAAGATCAAGTCAATGGCTGTCCCATCTGCATTAAGTGCATGTATGGGTATTACGGAACCTGCTATTTTTGGTGTAAATCTTCGTTTTGGAAAACCGTTTGTAATGGGCTGTATTGGTGGCGCAGCAGGTGCATTGTTTGCTTCTATTGCAGGACTGGGGGCAACTGGAACAGGTGTTACCGGAATCTTCGGTATACTGCTCTGTCTGAATAACCCGATTTCTTATATTGTGATGTTCATTATTGCATTTGGGGTAGCATTTGTGCTGACATGGTTATTTGGATACAGAGATGAGGAAGCAGTGGCCGAATCTTCAAAAATGAAAGATGAAGCAGTGGATGTGGAACATAAAATATTATCAGAAGAAGAGAGCACATCTAAGGAAAATATTCTTTACAGTCCGCTGAAAGGGGCTGCAATTCCTCTTTCTAAGGTTAATGATCCTACATTTGCTTCTGAAGTGCTTGGAAAAGGAATTGCTGTGATTCCGGAGAAAGGGGAAGTTGTAGCTCCCTGTGATGCTGACGTAGAAACTGTTTTTGACACAAAGCATGCAGTTGGTTTAAGCACAGAAAGTGGAATGGAACTTCTGATCCATATTGGTGTAAATACTGTTGAACTTGGTGGAAAATATTATACAGCTCATGTAAAAGATGGTGATCATGTGAAAAAAGGTCAGCTGCTTATTTCTTTTGATATGGATAAGATCAAAGAAGCGGGATATGATGTGACAACACCGCTTATTGTAACAAATTCAGATGACTATAAGGATGTAAAAGTCGTTCATGAAGGTGTTACAGAGTGCGGAGATAAAGTATTGGAGATTGTAGAATAATGAGTACTTTAACGAAAGTTCTGAAAAAAAATGTATCTGAACTGGAAAATAAAACGGACATGGCGTCAGGTAGATACAGACTGGGATATCACCTGATGCCACCGGTGGGATGGTTGAATGATCCCAATGGATTATGCTGGTTTAAAGGAAAATATCATGTGTTTTTTCAGTATGCTCCCTTTGAAGTAAAAGGTGGGTTGAAGTTTTGGGGACACTATACAAGTGAGAATCTGATCAGCTGGAAATATGAAGGAGTAGCTCTCTATCCCGATTCTCCCTGTGATTGTCATGGCGTTTATTCTGGATCAGCATTGGTTGAGGATGATAAGCTGCATATTTTTTTTACAGGAAATGTAAAGATAGACGGAGATTATGATTATATTAATGAAGGAAGAGAAACCAGTACTATTCATGTGGTAAGTGAGGATGGAATTCACTTCAGCAATAAAGAAACAGCTGTTTCTTTTGAACAGTATCCAGAAAATTATACCTGTCATATCCGTGATCCAAAAGTGTGGAAGGATAAAGAAAAGTACAGAATGGTTCTGGGAGGAAGATTAAAAGAAGATAAAGGTTCGGTGTTATTTTATGAATCAGAAGATTTAAAGAACTGGAATCTGACAGGAACGCTTACTACACCGGAAGCATTTGGATATATGTGGGAATGTCCAGACTATTTTGAACTGAATGGACAGAAGTTTCTTTCAGTTTCACCCCAGGGACTGAAGCGAGAGGAATACAGATTTCAGAATATCTATCAGTCAGGATATTTTCCAATAAAGAAAGACGGTTCTGTGGAAATACAGGAATTTCGGGAATGGGATATGGGATTTGATTTTTATGCACCGCAGACTTTTACAGACGGAAACGGAAGACGTATTCTCATTGGCTGGATGGGAATGCCGGATGCAGATGATGAATATACAAATCTCACGATTGAAGAGGGATGGCAGCACTGTCTGACTGTACCAAGAGAGTTGTTGCAAAGAGATGGAAAAATCCTTCAGTATCCGGTAAAAGAAATAGAGGGGCTCCGCAGAGACAGAACTATTCTGAAAGATGAAAGTGGTATAATGGAACTTTGTATGGGACATGAAGAAGGTGCAGATCTGATCCTGGATGAAATAGAACTTAAAAATGGCTGTTTTCAGGTAATGCTGGGTGGTATGCTGATATTCAGATATCAGGAGAGAACAGCTCAAATTGAATTTCATGGAAATACAGGTGCAGGAAGAACTGTTCGAAAAGCAAAAGTGGAGATGCTTAAAAATTTTCGAATGTTACTGGATACATCGGCAGTTGAAATTTATCTGAATGATGGAGAAACTGTATTTTCAACCAGATATTATCCGCAATGTGAAAATCTACGTCTGAAAATCAGTGGCGGAGAGTTTAAGGGAAATATATGGAGTCTTAACAAAATGTTATTCACAAAATAAAAAAATTTTCGTATAATAAAGCAGGTGGGAAAGCAAATTCGCAGTCGGTTTCCCTGCCTGCTTTTTTCACATATAAGAGTAAGCGCTTATATGTCCGGGTGAAATACAAGTCTTGTACCGACTGTTCATTATAGAAATAAGTTATCCGGATGATCGTATATGATTCATATACGATTATCCTTTACATATTGATTCATATGGAGATGGAAATGAACTATACTTATATAGTGAGATGTGCAGATGGTACACTTTATACAGGGTGGACAAACTGTCTGAAAAAGCGTCTGAAGGCTCATAATGAAGGAACAAACGGTGCAAAATATACAAAGGCTAAAAGACCTGTAAGCCTGGTATATTATGAAGGATTCGATACAAAAGAAGAGGCTATGAAACGGGAATATCAGATCAAGCAGCTTACCAGAAATCAAAAACTGGAGTTGATAAAGTTTTAAAGGAGGAAGAAAAATGAAAAAGTTTACAAAATGGTTTGCCATATGTGCAGCCTGCCTTACACTGGGAGTGGTACCGGCAGCAGGGGCAGAAATGCCTCAGGGATCGGATATCATAGAGACACCAGTTCAGCCGCAGCCAACAGTAAAACCGACACCTAAGCCCAAAAGAGGATGGTATGGAACAATGCCGAGGAAAAGATATTATGGCAAAGATGGTGTAACGGTTAAGGGAATACACAAGATTGGTGGCTGCTATTATTATTTTGGAAGCACGAAAGGATATATGAAAACCGGATGGAAAAAAGGAGTGAGAAATGGTAAAACATATCGTTATTATTTTTCACCAAAAAGCGGAAAGGCATATATCGGTGTTCAAAGAATAGATGGTAAATATTATTATTTTAATAAATATGGAATTATGAAGACGGGCACAGTAAAAGATGGAAAAACGACATATTACTGTGCTAATGATGGCAGAATACAGGCTCAGAAAAAGGGAAATACCATGTATTATGCAAGTGGTAAAAAGAAAATGAATCAGTCGGTGTATGAATATGAAACCCTGCAGAGAGCAAAAGCAATCGTATCGGCCATCACTATGCCATCAATGTCCAGAAGCGAGAAGTTCCAGACATGCTATGATTGGGTAATCAGACATTATTATAATACACGAAGAATATTCCGAAATCAGACAGCATGGCCGGCATTATATGCCAATGATTATTTCCAGACAGGCGGACAGGGTGGAGATTGCTTCTCTGATGCATGCTCTTTTGCATATCTGGCCCGTGCATTAGGCTATACAAAAGTTTATGTGTGCGTAGATACAAATCTTCTGGATGATTCAGGACATTGCTGGGCAGAGATTAATGGACTGGTATATGACCCATTATTTTCAGAAGCCAAAGGCTATTACAGATATTTCGGAGCTACATACGGATCTTACGGACTGTCTCCCATCAGACGGGTACTTGTAAAATAAAGAGCATACTAAAAAAAGGGCGTGTGAAAAAACGAAAGTTTTTTCATGCGTCCTTTTGTTTTTGGATGCAACAGTTGTTATATTTTA
>CAKRVX010000082.1 GCA_934409175.1 uncultured Blautia sp. | reverse complement strand
AATGGCCAGTTGGTCAAGGGGTTAAGACGTCGCCCTCTCACGGCGAAAACACGGGTTCGATTCCCGTACTGGCTGCTCTTGAATAGTGAGAACAAATGATCAGAATTTTGATTCTGGTCTTTTTTTTTCGGGTTTTATAAAAAATAGTTCAGATATGATTTTAAGTATGATCTGATAAGAAAGAAAATACTCACTATTTGTCAGAATTGCATACTTGCAATAAATTGTGATTTCATATATAATACAGAACAAATGTTTGGAAAACCAGATTAGACAGAAAGGAAAATGACAGTCATGGCAAAGAAAGAAACCTATGATGCAGGGAGTATATCTGTTCTGGAGGGACTGGAGGCAGTCCGCAAGCGCCCGGGAATGTACATCGGAAGTGTTTCCCGCAAGGGACTGAATCATCTGATCTTTGAAATTGTAGATAATGCAGTGGATGAACATCTGGCAGGTTACTGCAGCCTGATTCATGTGGTACTGGAAAAGGACGGATCCTGTACAGTCACAGATAATGGAAGAGGAATTCCTGTAGATATGCATGAGAAAGGAGTTTCGGCAGAGAGACTGGTATTTACTACTCTTCATGCAGGTGGTAAATTTGACAACTCTGTATATAAAACAAGTGGTGGACTTCATGGTGTTGGTTCTTCTGTGGTAAATGCATTATCGACACATCTGGATATCAGGATCAGTCGTGATGGTTATATTCATCATGATTATTATGAAAGGGGAATTCCGGCTCTGAATCTGGAGGACGGACTTTTACCGAAAATTGGAAAGACCAGACAGACAGGCACCTGTATTAATTTCCTGCCTGATCCGGAAATTTTTGAGAAGACCAGATTTTCGGCCACAGAGGTGAAGAGCCGTCTTCATGAAACTGCATATCTGAATCCGGATTTGACGATTCACTTTGAGGATAGAAGAGGCCCGGAGATTGAAGAGGTAACTTATCATGAGCCGGACGGTATCATTGGATTTATCAAAGATCTGAATCAGAATGCAGAAACGCTTCATGATCCTGTTTATCTGAAAGGTGAGGCAGATGGAATCCAGGTCGAGGTGGCGTTTCAGTTTACCAATGAATTCAGAGAAAATGTGCTGGGTTTCTGCAATAATATTTATAATGCAGAAGGAGGAACTCATCTGACGGGGTTTAAGACTACATTTACCACAGTGATGAACACTTATGCCAGAGAACTGGGAATCCTGAAGGATAAAGATCCGAATTTTACAGGTGCGGATATTCGTAACGGTATGACTGCGGTAGTTTCCATCAAACATCCTCAGCCACGTTTTGAAGGACAGACAAAGACCAAACTGGATAACCAGGATGCTTCACGCGCCACAGGTAAGGTAGTAGGAGAGCAAATGGTTCTTTATTTTGATCGTAATCTGGAGACATTAAAAGCAATCCTTTCCTGTGCGGAAAAAGCAGCGAAGATTCGTAAGACAGAAGAAAGAGCGAAGACCAATCTCCTGACAAAGCAGAAATATTCTTTTGATTCCAATGGGAAACTTGCCAACTGTGAGAAAAAAGATCCGTCTCAGTGTGAAATCTTTATTGTAGAGGGAGACTCTGCAGGAGGTTCTGCGAAAACGGCCCGTAACCGTAATTATCAGGCAATCTTGCCAATCCGCGGTAAAATACTGAATGTGGAGAAAGCTACCATCGATAAGGTTCTGGCAAATGCCGAGATCAAGACAATGATCAATGCCTTTGGATGCGGATTCTCTGAAGGTTATGGCAATGATTTTGATATTACAAAGCTTCGCTATGATAAGATTGTTATTATGGCAGATGCAGATGTGGATGGTGCACATATTTCCACACTTCTTCTGACTCTTTTCTATCGCTTTATGCCAGACCTGATCACAGAAGGACATGTGTACATTGCCATGCCGCCTCTTTATAAGGTAATGCCGAAGAAAGGCCAGGAAGAATATCTGTATGATGACAAGGCTCTGGAGAAATACAGGCGTGCCCATAAACCGGGCAGCTTTACCTTACAGAGATATAAAGGTCTGGGAGAAATGGATGCGGAACAGCTGTGGGAGACCACACTGAATCCGGAAACCCGAATGATGAAACGTGTGGAAATCGAAGATGCACGTCTGGCTTCCAGTGTAACGGAGGTTCTTATGGGAAGTGAAGTTCCTCCCAGAAAGAAATTTATCTATGAGCATGCGCAGGATGCTGAACTGGACATCTGAGGAAGGAGATATCTGATTTATGGAAACAAAACAGGAGAATGTAATACCTACCGACTATGCGGAGGTCATGCAGAAATCCTATATCGATTATGCAATGAGTGTTATTATATCCAGAGCATTGCCGGATGTACGCGATGGTCTGAAACCGGTACAGAGAAGAACGCTCTATGATATGTATGAACTGGGAATCCGATACGACCGTCCTTACAGGAAATGTGCACGTATCGTAGGGGATACCATGGGTAAATATCATCCCCATGGCGACAGTTCTATTTATGAAGCATTGGTAGTAATGGCTCAGGATTTTAAGAAGGGAAAAACTTTGGTAGATGGACACGGAAATTTCGGTTCCATTGAAGGAGACGGAGCGGCTGCCATGCGATATACAGAGGCAAGGCTGGAGAAGCTGACACAGGATGTATTTCTGGAAGACCTGGATAAGAATGTGGTAGATTTTATGCCAAATTTCGATGAAACAGAAAAAGAACCTGTAGTCCTTCCTGTAAGAATTCCCAATCTTCTGGTAAACGGTGCAGATGGAATCGCAGTAGGTATGGCGACCAGTATCCCGCCTCATAATCTGGGAGAAGTGGTAGATGCGGTAAAGGCATATATGAAAAATAACGATATCAGTGTAAAAGGTCTGATGCGTTATATGAAAGGACCGGATTTTCCGACAGGAGGTCTGGTTGTAAATAAAGATGACCTGCTGAAGATTTATGAGACCGGTTCAGGAAAACTCCGGGTAAGAGGAAAAGTAGAGACTGTGAAACTGAAGGGCGGCAGACAGCAGCTTGTGATCACAGAGATCCCGTACACTATGATAGGTGCCAATATCGGAAAGTTCCTTAATGATATTGCATCTCTGGTAGAAAGCAAAAAGACTACAGATATTGTGGACATTTCCAATCAGTCTTCCAAAGAAGGAATCCGCATCGTGCTGGATCTGAAAAAAGATGCAGATGTGGAAAATCTCACAAATATGCTCTACAAGAAAACAAAGCTTGAGGATACCTTTGGCGTAAATATGCTTGCAGTGGCTGACGGAAGACCGGAGACATTAAGTCTGAAACAGATTATAGAATATCATGTAGATTTTGTGTTTGATATTACTACCAGAAAATATACTACACTTCTTGATAAGGAGCAGGAGAAAAAGGAAATTCAGGAAGGTTTGATCAAGGCATGTGATGTGATTGACCTGATCATTGAGATTCTCCGTGGAAGTAAAAGCCGCGATCAGGTAAAGAAGTGCCTGGTAGAAGGTGTGACAGAAGGAATCCGTTTCAAAACCAAAACAAGTGAAAAGGCAGCAAGATCTCTGCATTTTACAGAGAATCAGGCAACGGCGATCCTGGATATGCGTCTGTACAAACTGATCGGATTGGAAATAGAAGCTTTACAGGCTGATTATGCGGAGACCATGAAAAAGATTGCGCTTTATGAGGATATTTTGAACAACTATGATTCCATGGCAGAGGTGATCATAAAAGATCTGGATCAGATTAAAAAAGAATATGGAACCAGGCGGAGAACTGTCATTGAGAATGCACAGGAAGCGGTCTATGAAGAAAAGAAAATGGAAGAGATGGAAGTTACCTTCCTGATGGATCGTTTCGGATATATGAGAACCATTGATAAAAATGCATATGAGAGAAATAAAGAAGCTGCTAATGCAGAAAATAAATATATATTTAACTGTATGAATACAGATAAAATCTGCATTTTTACAGATACGGGAAAGATGCACAGTATCAAAGTGGCAGATATTCCGCTGGTTCGTTTCCGTGATAAGGGAATACCTGCAGATAACCTGAGTAATTATGACAGTGCACAGGAGAGAATGTTGTATGTGGCGCCTCTCGCTGCTGTAAAGGAATCTACGTTGTTATTTGTGACTGCAGCTTCTATGTGCAAGCTTGTATCGGGAGCAGAATTTGATGTGGCGAAAAGAACCATTGCATCTACCAAACTTACAGAGGGAGATGAGCTGATCTTTGTGGGAGCTTCTGATGAAATGGAACAGATCGTCCTTCAGACTGAAGGAGGATATTTCCTGAGATTTCAGAAACAGGATGTTTCCACTGTGAAAAAAACTTCTATCGGTGTTCGTGGAATGAAACTTGCAGAAGGAGACAGACTTATTCATGCATATCTGCTGGAATCCAGACAGGAATACACGATCACGCATCATGACAAGCCGTATACGCTGAATAAAGTGAAACTTGCAAAACGTGATACAAAGGGGATCAAACCAAGGGTATAGTCCTGGATTTACAGGGTTTTAGCAGAACTTTTACAGGAAAGTGTTGCAATTCACCATAAATGGTGTTACAATGGTCCAAGATAAGAACTTGTTGAAATAGGAGTGGGCGAGAGCCCACTCCTATTTGCTGAAAGGAAAGGCAGGTGGGAAAATGAGCAGACGGGAAGAATATGAAAAGCGTGCAGAAGAACTTCTGGCACCGATCGTAGAGCAGAACGGTTTTGAACTGGTAGATGTAGAATATGTCAAGGAAGCAGGAACCTGGTATCTGAGAGGATACATTGATAAGGAAGGCGGTATCACAGTAAACGATTGTGAGACAGTCAGCAGAGCATTCAGTGACAAACTTGACGAGAATGACTTTATCGAAGACAGTTATATTATGGAAATCAGTTCGCCGGGACTGGACAGACCGCTGAAAAAGGAGAAAGATTTTATAAGAAATATGGGAAAACCAGTGGAGGTCCGTACCTATCGGCCGATCGAGAAGCAAAAAGAGTTCTGTGGTGTTTTAACCGCATATGATAGTAACAGTGTGACAATCGATGAGGACGGAAACGAGCGCGTTTTTGATAAAAAGGACATTGCCCTGATACGTCCGGCAATAGAGTTTTAGATAAATTCAGGAGGATAAGAAAAAAATGAACAAAGAGTTAATGGAGGCGCTGGATATCCTGGAAAAGGAAAAAAATATCAGCAAAGACACACTGCTTGAGGCAATCGAACAGTCTTTGATCCAGGCTTGCAAGAACCATTTCGGTAAAGCTGACAATGTACATGTTACCATTGATCCGGAAACCTGCGATTTTGCAGTGTATGCTGATAGAACGGTTGTGGAATATGTAGAAGATCCGGCCATGGAGATTTCACTGACAGATGCTCAGAAGATCACTTCCAGAGCAGAAATCGGAGGAATGCTTCAGGTACCGATCCAGTCAAAAGAATTCGGACGTATCGCTACGCAGAACGCAAAGAATGTTATCCTGCAGAAAATCCGTGAGGAAGAACGTAAAGTTCTGTTTAATGAATATTATGGCAAAGAGAAAGAAGTAGTAACAGGTATTGTACAGCGTATCATGGGCAAGAATGTAAGCATTAACCTTGGTAAAGCAGATGCAGTTCTCAGTGAGAATGAGCAGGTAAAAGGTGAAACATTCAAGCCAACCGAGAGAATCAAAGTATATATTCTGGAGGTTAAGGATACACCGAAAGGACCACGTATTCTGGTGTCCAGAACGCATCCGGGTCTTGTAAAGCGCCTCTTTGAATCTGAAGTGGCAGAAGTAAAAGACGGAACAGTTGAAATCAAGAGCATTGCCCGTGAAGCAGGATCTCGTACAAAGATTGCTGTGTGGAGCAATGATCCGGATGTAGATGCTGTTGGAGCGTGTGTCGGTATGAATGGAGCACGTGTCAATGCAGTAGTTGATGAACTTCGCGGTGAGAAGATTGATATCATTAACTGGGATGAAAACCCTGCAATCCTCATCGAGAACGCATTAAGTCCTGCAAAGGTTATTGCAGTTATGGCAGATCCTGATGAAAAAACAGCGTTGGTTGTAGTTCCGGATTATCAGCTTTCACTTGCAATCGGTAAAGAAGGACAGAACGCACGTCTGGCAGCCAGACTCACTGGTTTCAAGATTGATATCAAGAGCGAGACTCAGGCAAAAGAGTCCGGTGATTTTTATGATTATGATGAAGATGAGAATACTGCAGAAGATGCAGCGGAGGAAACTGTAACTGAAGAAACTGCATCAGCGGAAGAAGACTCTGCTGAGGAAACTCCGGCAGAAGCTCAGGAAGCAGAAGAGAATGAAGACGAAGAATAAGATTCCCATGCGCCAGTGTACCGGCTGCAGGGAAATGAAAAGCAAAAAAGAAATGATCAGAGTTTTAAAGACCACAGAAGAAGAAATCGTGCTGGATACTACAGGCAAGAAAAATGGCAGAGGTGCGTATCTGTGTCTTTCCAGAGAATGTCTGGAAAAAGCGATTAAAAATCATGGCCTTGAACGATCTCTGAAAACTGCAGTTCCAGATGAAGTATATGAACGACTGAAGAAGGAGCTGGAAAATATTGAAAAATAATAAAGTACTGTCGCTGATAGGGCTGGCTACCAAAGCTGGCAAGACCGTAAGCGGAGAATTTTCCACAGAGAAATCTGTAAAAACCGGAAAAGGACTGCTTGTGATCGTTGCAGAGGATGCCTCCGAGAATACAAAGAAGAAATTTCGAAACATGTGCAGCTTTTATGAAGTTCCGATCTGCTTCTTTTCAGATAAAGAGAGACTTGGCAGAGCAATGGGAAAGGAGTACCGTGCCTGTCTGGCTGTCCAGGATGAGAATTTTGCGAAAGCAATCATGAAGGAGGTATAGCGATTGTCAGGAATCAGGGTACATGAACTGGCCAGACAGCTTGGCCGACAGAATAAAGAAGTAATCGAGTTTTTGAAATCCAGAGGTGTTGATATCAAGAGCCATATGAGTGTGGTGGACGAATCTCTGGCTTCGATGGTAAAAGATAAATTAAAAAACAGGGGAAAGGAGCATATTGCGAAATTGGATACTCCCAAAACAGAAGAAAAGGTAGTAACAGCAAAATCTGAAGGAGATAAGGCTGAAACACCTAAAAAGAAAAAAAATATTATCCGCGTTTATCATGCACAGAATGCAAGCGACGGAGGTAAGACAAAAAAGAAGACAACCAGACCTGCAGCTGAGAAAGTAGCAGCACCGAAGACTGCCACAGCATCAAAACCGGCAGATGGACAGTCCGTACGTCAGGCTGGATCTGATAATGAAAGACCAAGAAGAAACAATAACAACGACCGTTCCGGAGCAAATAACAGAGGACCGCGTCAGAGTGAAGGACGCCCACAGGGAGATGGAAACCGTCAGGGTGGACGCTTCGGACAGGGAAGATCCCAGGGCGATGGTCAGGGACGCCAGGGCGGAAGATTCCAGGGAGATGGAAATCGTCAGGGCGGACGCTTCGGACAGGGAAGATCCCAGGGCGATGGTCAGGGACGCCAGGGCGGAAGATTCCAGGGAGATGGAAATCGTCAGGGCGGACGTTTCGGACAGGGAAGATCCCAGGGCGATGGTCAGGGACGCCAGGGTACAAGACCTCAGGGCAATAGTCAGGGCCGTCCGGATGGAAACAGAGGCGAAGGCCGTGACGGACGCTTCGGCGGCGGTCAGGGACGTCAGGGACAGCGTCAGAATACCAGAAAAAATGATGATATGGTATTTGCACCGGAACTGACGAAAACTTCCAAAGACAGCAAGAGAGAACGTGACAGAGAGAATAAAAATAAGAAAAAAGACTTCGACAAGACACAGAATGGTGGCGGACGCAGACCAAATCAGGGAGGATTCAACAAGAATTCCAGAATCCCGAAGGCACTGCAGAAACCAACTCCACAGCCGAAACAGGAAGAAAAGAAACCTGAAGTTAAAGAAATTACACTTCCGGAGAAAATGACGATCCGTGAACTGGCAGAGGCAATGAAGATGCAGCCGTCAGTAATTGTAAAGAAGCTCTTTATGCAGGGAATGATGGTTACTGTAAACCATGAGATCGATTTTGAAAAAGCTCAGGAGATCGCACTGGAATACGATATTATTGCAGAACCGGAAGAAAAAGTAGATGTTATCGAAGAACTTCTGAAAGAGGATGAAGAAGACGAAAAGGATATGGTTCCGAGACCACCTGTAGTTTGCGTTATGGGTCATGTTGACCATGGTAAAACTTCTCTTCTGGATGCAATCCGTAAAACAAATGTAACACGTGGAGAGGCCGGCGGTATCACACAGCATATCGGTGCTTCTGTAGTAGAAGTTAACGGTCAGAAGATAACATTTCTGGATACACCGGGACATGAGGCTTTCACAGCCATGCGTATGCGTGGTGCGAACTCCACAGATATCGCAGTACTGGTCGTAGCAGCAGACGATGGTGTCATGCCACAGACTGTAGAAGCTATCAGCCATGCAAAAGCTGCTGGTGTTGAGATCATTGTTGCTATTAACAAAATTGATAAACCAAGTGCAAATATTGAACGTGTAAAACAGGAACTTTCCGAATACGAACTGATTCCGGAAGACTGGGGCGGAAGTACAATTTTTGTTCCTGTATCTGCACATACCGGAGAAGGAATCGATACTCTTCTTGAGATGATCCTTCTTACAGCAGAAGTATGTGAACTGAAAGCAAATCCGAATCGTGCAGCCAGAGGACTTGTGATCGAAGCTCAGCTTGATAAAGGAAAAGGTCCGGTTGCTACAATCCTTGTTCAGAAAGGTACTCTTCATGTAGGTGATTTCATCGCAGCAGGAGCATGCAGCGGTAAGGTACGTGCCATGATGGATGATAAGGGCCGCAGAATTAAAGAAGCAGGTCCGTCTACTCCTGTAGAGATCCTTGGACTTGGTGATGTGCCGAATGCAGGTGAGATCCTTATTGCATTTGACAGCGATAAAGAAGCAAAGAACTTTGCAGGTGCATTTGTTTCTGAGAATAAGAACCGTCTTCTTGAGGAAACTAAAGGCAAATTATCTCTGGATAATCTCTTTGACCAGATTCAGGCAAGCGATCTGAAAGAACTTCCTATCATTGTCAAAGCAGATGTACAGGGATCTGTAGAAGCAGTAAAACAGAG
>CAKRVX010000081.1 GCA_934409175.1 uncultured Blautia sp. | reverse complement strand
GTAGAACCTGTTACGAATGTGTTACCACAGTTGCAGGTTACAGTTGCCTGATAATAATTCGGATGGATTCCTTCTCTCATGATTTTCACCTCTCTATAAGATTCTATTTTCTATTCGTATTCATTTGACGAATTTACTATTAAACAGCTTTATGATTATAACATAGCCCCCTGGGTAATGCAAGATATTTTGGTATTTTTTTAAATAAATTTCTGTTTCTTTGCCATTTGCACAAATTCTGCATTATTGCGGGTTCTGGCAAACATATTCAGGATCTGTTCCACAGCATCTTCAGACTTCATTCCGTTCAGAGCCTTACGCATGTTGTATACAGCTTCCTGTTCTTCAGGATCTAACAAAAGATCTTCTCTTCTTGTTCCGGACTTCTGGATGTCAATAGCCGGGAACACTCTTTTTTCCTGAAGTTTGCGGTCCAAAACAAGTTCCATGTTTCCCGTTCCCTTAAATTCTTCATAAATCACATCATCCATTTTGCTTCCCGTATCTACCAGTGCGGTAGCCAAAATAGTGAGACTTCCACCTTCACGCATGTTTCTGGCAGCGCCGAAAAATCTCTTCGGCATATGAAGAGCCGCAGGATCCAGACCACCAGAAAGAGTTCTTCCACTGGGAGGAATGATCAGATTATATGCCCTGGCAAGTCTTGTAATGGAATCCAGAAGAATCGTTACGTCTTTTTTATGTTCCACCAGACGACGCGCCCGTTCCACTACCATCTCAGATACACGTTTATGATGCTCGGGAAGCTCATCAAAAGTAGAATAAATAACCTCAACATTATTTCCCTTGATTGCTTCCTTAATATCTGTAACTTCTTCCGGACGTTCATCGATCAGAAGGATGATCAGATGCATATCTGGATTATTCTTTTGAATAGATCTGGCAACATCTTTCAAAAGTGTGGTCTTTCCTGCCTTTGGCGGAGATACGATCATACCACGCTGTCCCTTTCCGATAGGACTTATCAGATCTACGATCCTCATGGCAACTGTTCCGCCCGGGCGTTCCATGACCAGCCGTTCATTGGGAAAGATTGGCGTCATATCTTCAAAATTATATCTTTTTTGACCTTCGCTTGGGTGAAATCCGTTGATAGAAGTCACATATAATAAAGCACTGAATTTCTCACCCTGTGTCTTGATCCTGATATTTCCGCGGATGATATCACCCGTTTTCAGATTGAATCTACGAATCTGAGAGGGAGATACATAAATGTCATTTTCTCCCGGAAGATAATTTTCGCAGCGAATAAATCCATATCCGTCCGGAAGTACTTCCAGGATACCATCTGCTTTTTCTCCACTGTCAAGCTGAACCGTTTCTGCCGGAACATGATACTGGCTTCCATTCCCACTGGTTCCCGGCGACATCTGAGGCTGTTCCTGCACTCTTTCCTGTTGTCTTTCCTGGTTCCTTATCTCCACTTTATCTTTTTTAAGATGCTCTGCCTTTTCCTGCTCATCTTCCTCAAGCATCCGCTCAATGAGTTCCGGTTTTCTTAATGTAGAAATCCCTTTTAAACCTCTGGCCTTCGCCAACTCTTTTAAAGTTGCCAGAGACAATGATTCATACTTTTCTCTCATAAAATACCTCTCTGCCTTTTTGTACTCTTTTTCGGGTTTTATATTTTCAGTGTTTATCAATTGTATTTTTAATTATGTTAACTGGAATATACTGTCTGAAATGACACAGATATCAGATTTTGGATTTATATTAACATATTTTATTTTTTCTGTCTACTGCACACATTTATGGATTTCAGCACTCTGGCAGATATTCATAATCCGCTCCGCTGCCTGCCCGATTCAGTTGAAAAAGTATTTGCCTCTTTAACTTGATACCATTATATATATTCAGCATTTTTAAATGCAAGCTGTTTTTAACGACATTTTCAGCCTGAAATCGAAAAAAACCGGAAGCCCATTGGCTTCCGGTGTGCTATGTATGATTCTTTTATTTCCAGATGATACTGTATGTTTTCTTTACTTTTGCAATACGTTCATCTGTAATACTGTCATAAGCTTCTTTTACTGCCTCGTAAGTCTTCGGTCTCTGTGCCTTCAGTGTTCCCGGGCTCAGAATGTACTCTTTCGCAGATTCTGCAAAATACTCTGCACTGTTCTGTGTTACATAAGATTTATTATAAGCAGTATATAGATTCTTCTCCTGATTATAAATTGCCTGGAACGGAGCTTTGGTATCTACATTGCCTGCTACAAAAGCAACAAAGTGACCTAACTCATGATAAATAGCAGGATCGTTATCTCTCATGATAATCTTCTGGTTGCGGGCATTGAAATAACCTGTGTAATTAACAGAAGGATCAATCTCAACGGTAAATCCAAGTGTTCTGAACGCTGTCAGTACATTGCTTGCTTCCTTAGGAGCAATCTGGCCAACCTCTACCGGACCCTTTTGAGCTGTGTTCTGTTTCTCAGTTACTGCTGCTGAATTATTGCCTGTATTGGTGCTCGAAGCATTATTTGTTGTTGTAGCGGCGCTTTTAACTGTTGTTGTTGTAACAACTGTTGTTGTAGTTGTTGTTGTAACTTTCTTTACTTTTGACTTCTTTGTATATTTTTCTTTTACGTCTGTTACTACTGTTGTTGTAACATTGACTTTTTCTTTGGAAGTACTGCTGTCTTTCTGACTTGTCTTTTTTGTCTTCGGCAGAGATTTTGTATAAGATTTCTTCGCTGCCTTTTTCATTTTTACATTTTTACTGGAAGTTTTCTTACTTGTCTTAGTTGTTGTCTTCGGTGCAGATGCAAGAGGAGTTTCTTCTTCCTCAATAGATGTTTCCATAATCGGATCCGTATAAGATGGAAGTTCCGGTACCTGATTCTGCTGTACAACTGCCACGCTTCCTACAGCTGCGGCAAGTACAACTGCTGTCAGACCAGCAGTAAACTTTCTGTTCTTTAAAAATGTTAACAGTTTCTTTTTCATATACTTTACACATCCTTTCTGACTGTGAAGCTATGTATGCGTGCACAGGAACTGTGGTATAAATAAAAAAACCGTTTATCTTTCATAAACGGTCACCACGAAATAAGCTGATATAACTCAGCTTTCCCTATCATCACATTACATAATAGAAATTTAATGCGGCAACCGGCTGTCATAGTCACTTTTCGACCTTAGACCCTTGGCTTTGCGTCCCTGTCTTTCAACAGGTTTGCCTTTATATACACATAGTATATGCTTTTCTTTAAGGTTTTGTCAATAGAATTTCCCGATTATTTTATATTTTTTATTATTGTTTCGTCTGATATTGACTGTATTTTCTTCTATTTTCTTCCTGATTTCCATTTTCTTTTTTCATAAATCTGCTATACTGTTATCAAAGATATGCTATCAAGGTCAGAAAATTCTTTTGACCTTAGAATCAGACATATTATTTATCAGAATATAGGAGCAGACTGATGACAAAATTTCATTTTCCCCGCTTTCCTATTGTATTGATACTGATTTTTGTACTGTTTTTTACAGGATGCGGTTTATCTTCCACAAATTCAGACGAACCACCGGTATATTCTCCTCTTCGTGTTCTGGTTCCTGAAGTGCCAGGCAAAAAAACCATTGGTTCTTCTCCCTTGGTACTTGATATCTCAAACACTGACCAGGGATACCTTACCGCTGTTTCTGATTCGACAGACAGGCAGATGAATGTTCAGCTTACTGCTGAGGACGGTGTCGTCTATTCTTATTTCGTCAGTCCCGGTGAAAGTGCTGTCATTCCTTTTTCCAGCGGAAGCGGAACCTATCAGGTCTGTTGTTATCAACAGATAGATTCCTCCCAGTATGCTGCTTTATATGCCGATACTCTGGAAGTAAAACTTCAAAACAAATTTCTCCCTTTTCTCTACCCGAACCAATATGTTAATTTTTCTCCGGAATCCAAGGCAAGCCAGCTTGCTCTTTCCATGGTTTCGGAAAACACTACGGATATCGACGCGCTTCAAACCATTTATAACTATGTAGTGGCAAATGTAACATACGATTACGACCTGGCTGATACCGTAGATGCCGGCTATCTTCCTGACATAGATAAAACTCTGAAAACCGGAAAAGGAATCTGTTTCGATTATGCCGCACTTACTGCTGCCATGCTGCGAAGCTGCGATATTCCCTGCAAACTTCAGATTGGATATGCCGGAACAGTCAAACATGCATGGATCAATGTATATATCCGTTCCAAAGGCTGGGTAGATAAAGCTGTTGAATTCAGCGGTAATTCATGGTCACGCATGGACCCTACTTTCGATTCCAATACGGAAGACAAACAGTCAATTCAGGAATACATCGGGGATAATAATAATTATACCGTACAGTTTACTCGCTGACTGTACTCTTACTCTTTAAGAAAGGAACCTGAAAATTTATGAAAAATACACTGACCAATCAGGAGCTTTTTCATTTCTGTGAACACTTTTCCATTCTGTTGCATTCCGGCATTTCATGTGCAGAAGGAATTCAGCTTATGCTGGAAGACAGCAAGACACAGCAGGGCAAAGATTTCTACCAGAATCTTCAGAATGATTTTGAGGAAAATGGTTCATTTGCTCTTGCCCTGGAACATTCCGGAAAATTTCCTCCTTCCATGATTTCTTATGTAAAAATAGGTGAGGAAACCGGATGCCTTGATGAAGTCTTAAAAAGCCTTTCTGTTCATTATGAACAGGAAGTAGAAATTTCCGAAAACATCCGCAGTGCTGTTACATATCCGCTTTTGATGCTGGGCATGATGGCAGTTGTGATCGTTATTCTTCTGGTAAAAGTCCTCCCTGTATTCCAGCAGGTTTTTCACCAGATGGGACTTGAAATGAATCATTTTTCCAACGGGCTCTTAAATGCCGGCAATGTGATCACACATTATTCCGCAGTTCTGCTCATTCTTGTCCTTATCCTGATAGCTGGATTTGCCGTTCTTTTTTTTACAGACAAAGGACGTTCTTTTCTGAACAGACTTTCCGGACATCTTCCCTATGTCAGAGACATTTCCATTTCTGCTGATTATGCCCGGCTGACACAGGCTATCGCTATGGGTCTTCACAGTGGAATGGATCACACTGTTACGCTGGAAATGGCTCAGGAATTGATCTCACAGCCTGTTGTAAAAGAAAAATTAAAAAAAGCGCTCGGTCTCCTTGAAGAGGGCACACTTCTTGAAGATGCTCTTTCTCAGTCCGGGCTGTTCGAAGGAATGAATGCCAGACTTATTACCGTCGGACTTCATGCCGGTGCTGTCGATGAAGTAATGACCCGTCTGGCAGACCGATATCGCGATTCTTCCCTTAATATCACAGGCAACATCATTTCTGTAGTAGAACCCACTATTGTTATCATTTTTTCTCTTCTTGTAGGTCTGGTTCTCCTATCTGTGATGATGCCATTACTTGGAATTCTTTCTGAAATCGTTATCTGAGGTGAATGCCATGAACTTATTTGAACCGACCGGTAAACAAATTTTTCGACAGATCCGGCACTTTTTACCTGTCATTGCACTCCTTATTATCTGTCTGATCTTTTACCTTGGTATCTCCAATGCAGGGACAGAAGCAATAGCCAGAGAACAATCTACCCTGAAACAGGCACTGGAACAGGGTGCTATCCGTACTTATGCCATGACCGGACAGTATCCTCAGAGTCTGGATGAATTGCTGAACGACTATCATATTACATATGATACAGACAAATTCGTAGTGGAATATATTCCAAACAGTGCCAATCTTCTTCCTTCTATCAGCGTTCTTACTCTCTCTGGCAGGAAAGGAGGCATCTCATGAATCTTTTCCCCAGACGCAGGCATTCTGTTGATACAATTTTTGTGATCATCCTTCTGGGTATTTTTCTAGTCTTCCTGCTTATGATGCTTTTATTCAACTCCCAAGCCTATCGAACTGCTGTAGAAGGAAATCAGGAAAACAATAATCTGTATACTGCTTCAGCCTATGTTACTGAAAAATTCCGGCAGCACGATACCACACAGTCTGTTTATCTTGGCTCTCTTGGAGATACTCCTGCCCTTTGCATGACAGACACCATAGAGGGAAACGCTTATATCACTTATATCTATCTTATGAATAATGAACTTAAGGAACTTTTCACAGCCAAAAACAATACTCCTTCTCCGGAAATGGGAACAACTATTGCTGACCTGAAAGCTTTTCAGGCAGAACAGACACCAGAAGGATTTTTCAGAATTTCCATGGAAGATTCTCAGGGACACAGTACAGATTTTCTGCTTCATCCCGGTGCACCTCTGAATTCAAAATGACAAAACGCGGAGGAACATATGCATAAATTATATAATCACTCAAAATCCACATTGTTTCTGATAGAACTTATTTTATCTATTCTGATATTGTCGCTGACCTGTACTGCCTGTGTGGAAATTTTTGCAGCTGCAAAAAAAGACAGGCAGAAAGCCAGAGAACTGAATCATATACAGGAACTGGTCGTCTCTGCCGGAGAGGTTCTGGAAGGATGGGATGGCAATATTTCCACCTATAATGAACTTTTCCCCTGCAGTACACAGAGTAAAAATACACTGCAGTATTTCTATGACAGTCAGTGGCAGCTGTGCCAAAAAGAAAATTCCAGTTATACCCTGACCATACACCTGAAGACCACTGACCTGGTCAAAAAAGCTGATCTGTGTTTTACAGATGCCGGTAACACAGAACTTTTTCGGACTTCTGTTTCCTTTCCATTTCAGAGTAACGTTTTTCAGAAAGGAGGCACTCAGCAATGAACAGACGTAAAAGCACTTTCCTCTCCATAGGAATTCCATCCATGTTTGTCATCTTTTCTGTTCTTTGTATGGTCATCCTCGCCTTGCTGACTTTAGGCACTTCCCGCCAGGATCTGCAAACCGCTCAGATTTCTCTGCAGCAGACCTCTGACTATTACAGTGCCTGCACGAAAGCTTCCACAATATATGCTGAAATTACAAAATATGCCATGCAGACTGTTTCTGCAGCAGACGATGAAGCTGCCTATCTCTCTGAAATGGAGAATATCACTGGTCACTTTTCAGATATTCCTGTTACCTGGAATCAAAAAAGCCAGACTGCATCATTTACTTTAAATTATACTGACAGTCAGGGATTGTATGTTGAAATCCAGCTTTCCTATCCATCCGGTAATTCCGGTCTGACACCAGAAATCCTCACCTGGAAAACTGTCAGCACCGGCACCTGGAACCCTGATACAAGTCAGCCTGTTTATAAAGGAGAAAACTCATGACAGAACAGATCATACCCGATTATCTATCTTATGCTACCGAAAACCATGCATCTGATATTTTTATCATTGCCGGCCGCCCTCTTTCTGTAAAGATTGATGGAAAGCTTTCCACTTTCGGCGAACGCCTTATGCCGGATGATACAGACGCTTTGATCCGCCAGATTTACATAATGGCCGGAAACCGGAAAATCGAAGATTTTCTCCGTACCGGTGACGATGATTTTTCTTTTTCAGTTCCGGGTCTGTCCAGATTCCGTGTCAACACCTACAGGCAGAGAGGTTCTCTGGCTGCAGTAATCCGTGTGATCGCATTCGATCTTCCAAACCCGGATATCCTCCATATTCCCGAAGAAGTCATGTCTGCCGCTGATTTCACAAAAGGGATGGTTCTGGTCACAGGTCCCGCCGGAAGCGGTAAATCGACCACCATGGCATGTATCGTAGACAAAATCAACCACTCCAGAGAGGGACATATCATCACACTGGAAGATCCTCTTGAATACCTGCACCGCCATGATAAATGTATTGTCAGCCAGCGAGAGATCTGCACTGATACTGAAAGCTATCTGGTTTCCCTGCGCGCCACACTTCGCCAGAGTCCGGATGTGATCCTTCTTGGAGAAATGCGTGATTACGAAACGATTCAGACTGCCATGACAGCTGCTGAGACAGGACATCTGGTACTCTCCAGTTTACATACCACGGGAGCAGCCAACACTATCGGCAGAATCGTAGATGTTTTTGAGCCCAGCCAGCAGCGACAGATTTCCATCCAGTTATCCATGGTTCTTCAGGCAGTCATCTCCCAGCAGCTGGTGCCGGATATTAACGGACATAATATCCCTGTATTCGAAGTCATGCGACTGAACCCGGCCATCCGTAATATGATTCGTGATAATAAAGTACACCAGATTGATGGAGTAATTGCTTCCTCTGCACATGAAGGCATGCGTTCCATGGATCAGAGTCTTCTGGAATTATATAAATCCGGACGTATCACAAAGGAAACTGCATTAAAGCATGCTTCTAACGCCGACATGCTGAAGCGGAAACTGTAATCTCCGTATATATTATTTCCGCAAATACCAAAAGAGCTGCCTTACAGTCAATGTCCTTGCACTTATGACATCAGCTGTAAAGCAGCTCTTTAGTTTTATTCAATCCGGTTAATGAACAAGATTTCCTACTACTCCATAGGATACGATATACATGATAACTGTTGCCAGGATAATACCTGACAGAATTGCCAGAGATGATTTTTTAATATCAACTTCCAGCAGAGATGCAACCAGTGCCCCGGTCCATGCCCCCGTTCCCGGAAGGGGAATTCCTACAAAGAGCATCAGACCCCAGAATTCATATTTCTTCACCTGATCGCTTTTTTTCATTGCCCTGTTCTCCAGACGAACAATCAGTCCATTAAACAGTTTGGTTTTCTTCATTGCCTTAAAGATCTGCCGGATAAAAAGCAGAATAAACGGAATTGGAATAATGTTTCCGATCACACACAATGGAATGGCTTTTGCCGCTGAAATCTTCAGCAGAGACGCCGCCAGAAGTCCTCCCCTTAACTCCAGAATCGGAATCATAGAGATGATGAATACCGCACCCTCCGGAGAAATAAACTGTGCCAGATTATTAGAAAACCAATGTACCAGTACTTCCATAGAACCTCCTATTTCAGATAATCTTTTAGAACATTAATAAATGTCTGCATCTCTTCCTGTGTCCCGATGGTAATACGAAGGAAATTATTGGTTCTTCCCTTCGGGAAATATCTTACATAAATATGCTTTTCCCGCAACGCTTCGAAAATCTTCTCAGCCGGACATGTCTCATGAGCAGCGAAGATAAAATTAGACATGGAATCCTGGAAAGAAAATCCCAGAGCTTTCAGTTCCTTCTTGGTCCATTCTCTGGTCTCTATGATCTTATTGCATGTTTCATGGAAATATGCCTGATCCTTCACTGCTGCCACACCTGCTGCCAGGGCAGTACGGTCCATGGTATAGGAATTGAAAGAATATTTCACATCATTCAGATATTTGATCAGTTTCTCATTTCCGCAGGCAAA
>CAKRVX010000080.1 GCA_934409175.1 uncultured Blautia sp. | reverse complement strand
GGCGATGTAACTGTAGAATATATCCGTAATCTTTATGAGGGCATGAAGATTAAAGAGGATGAGGGAAAAGTAGAAGTATTTGATAAACTTGCGAAATATTATGAAGAAGATATCCAGAAACAGTACGCAGACGGTGCAGTACCAGGTATGACTGTTGAGCCGGAACTGCCGGATGAACTTCTGAAAGAAGCAAGAGAGTATACAGACACAGCAATCATCACCATCTGCCGTTTCTCAGGCGAAGGATGGGACAGAAAATGCGAGGCTGCCCAGGATGGATATGTTCTTGACGGAGATGAAAAAAAGAACGCCGAACTGTCTGCGAAGATTTTTGAAGACGGTGATTTCTGCCTCACAAATGCAGAAAATGCCATGGTTGAGAAAGTAAAGAAAGCATTCCCTCATGTGATCGTAGTTATGAATGTCGGCGGTATCGTAGACACTAAATGGTTCAAGGACTGTGATGAAATTCAGTCAGTTCTGATGGCATGGCAGGGCGGCATGGAAGGTGGTCTTGCGACAGCAGATGTACTCTGTGGTGATGTTAATCCATCCGGTAAATTGTCTGATACTTATGCCAAAGATCTGGAGGATTATCCATCTACAGCCAACTTCCATGAGTCTGCTTTCTACGTGGATTATACAGAAGATATTTATGTAGGATACCGTTATTTTGAGACCATCCCGGGGGCAGCAGAGAAAGTAAATTATCCGTTTGGATATGGACTTTCCTATACAGATTTTGACTGGAAAGTAACAGGAGCTTCTGAAGAAAACGGTGTGATCACAGTTCTTGCAGAAGTAACAAACACAGGAAAAACTGCCGGAAAAGAAGTTATCCAGCTCTATTACGGAGCACCACAGGGTAAACTCGGAAAACCTGCGAAAGTACTGGGGGCATTTAAAAAGACCAGTCTTCTTCAGCCAGGTGAACGCCAGATTCTTACCCTGAAACTTCCTGTAAATCAGATGGCGTCTTACGATGATCTGGGCAAAGTATGCAGATCTGCATATGTTCTGGAAGCAGGAGAATATGTGATCTATGTTGGTACAAATGTAAGGGATGCGGAGAAGATTGATTTTACATATGAAGCAAAAGAAGACACTGTTACTGAACAGTTAAGCCAGAAAGCAGCTCCATATCATCTGGCAAAACGTATGCTTGCAGACGGTTCCTATGAGGAACTTCCTCAGAGAGAATATGTAGAAGAAGAGGGCCTGCCGAGACAGGATAAATATGCATCAAGTCTTCCATGCCCTGATACAAGAATGCATAAAGGAATTGATTTCCTTGACTTTATCGATCCGAAAGGAATCCGTTTCGAAGATGTGGCAGAGGGAAAGATGACTCTGGATGACTTTATGAATATCCTGACTCTGGATGACTGCATTAATCTTCTTGGTGGACAGCCAAACACAGGATGTGCAGATACTTTTGGAATGGGAAATATTCCGGAATATGGTGTGCCAAATGTGATGACAGCAGATGGACCTGCAGGACTTCGTATCCGCCCATGGTGTGGAGTAAAGACAACTGCATGGCCGTGTGCCACACTTCTTGCCAGCACCTGGGATGAAGAACTGGTAGAGAAAGTGGGAAAAGCAGGAGCAGAGGAAGTAAAAGAGAACAACATCAGCATCTGGCTCACACCTGCCTGCAATATTCACAGAAGTCCACTTTGCGGACGTAATTTCGAGTATTATTCTGAAGACCCATATCTTGCAGGAAAAACAGGCGCAGCCATGGTACGTGGCATCCAGTCTCAGCATATCGGAGCAAGTGTGAAGCATTTTGCGGCAAATAATAAAGAGACAAACCGTAAAGATTCCGACTCCAGAGTATCTGAGAGAGCACTCCGTGAGATCTATCTGAAACAGTTTGAGATTATTGTAAAAGAAGCTCATCCATATACAATTATGTCCTCCTATAATCTGCTCAATGGAGTTCATACATCAGAAGACAAAGATCTTCTGACAGGCATTCTTCGTGACGAATGGGGATTTGACGGACTGGTTACCACAGACTGGTGGACATTCGGAGAACATTACCGTGAAACAAAAGCAGGAAACGATATCAAGATGGCAGCAGGATTCCCTGAACGTGTGAAAGAAGCTTATGAAAAAGGCTTTATTACAGAGGAAGAAATCCGTCTCAGTGCAAGAAGAATCCTCAGTGTGATTCTGCGAATTGACTGATAAACGTCCTGAATCAGAATGCTGTGTTTTAAAGGTGATTGTTATATATTCTGTATAACTGTTGCATCTGTTATGGAGTGGAAAGTGGAAAGTGTTTTTTTCTTGACTTAAAGCAATATTTAAGGCGTATACTTCCTGTAAACGATAATGATAAAATTATGCAATAAAAGCAGGTCAAGCAGATCAAATTGTCTGTATTTGAAACCTGTTGATTCGGTTAAATCAGGTAATCTAAAATCAGAAAGCATAACTAAAAAACAGCAGGGAGGAAACGAAAAAATGGAATACCGTAAATTACCTCACGGCGAGGAAATGATCAGTGTGATCGGAATGGGTTCTTCTGTAGTGGGAGAGCAGAAAGAAGCAGACATTATCAAAACAGTAGAATATGCGCTGGATGCAGGAATCAACTATTTTGACATGGCAGGCGGACACGCCACGATTTTTCCGGCTTATGGAAAAGCATTGGAGGGACGCAGAAAAGATGCCATGCTTCAGGTACATTTCGGAGCGAACTATACCACGGGAGAATACGGATGGACCACAAATCTGGACACAGTAAAGAAGTCCATTGACTGGCAGCTTAACAATCTGAAAACTGACTATATAGATGTTGGATTTATGCACTGTCTGGATGAGAGTTCAGATCTGTCTGCTTACGAAAAACATGGAATTTTGAATTATATCATGGATCTGAAATCCCAGGGTATTGTGAAATATATCGGACTTTCCACTCATGCTCCGGAACTGGCAAATAAAGTGCTTGATATGAAAATTCTGGACATGATGATGTTCTCCATCAATCCAATGTATGACTTTGGACATGGAGATTATGCAATCGGAAGCAATAACGAACGTCAGGATCTCTACCGTCGTTGCGAAAAAGAGGGCGTTGGCATTTCCGTAATGAAACCATTCAATGCAGGACAGCTTCTGGATGCAGCCAAATCTCCATTCCACCGGGCACTCACCACCAGCCAGTGCATCCAGTATGCCCTTGACAAACCAGGCGTTCTCACTGTAGTAGGCGGTCCGGGAAATGTAGAACAGTTAAAAGAAATCCTGGCATATCTCGATACCACAGACGAAGAACGAGACTATTCAGTCATCGGTTCCTTTACTCCGGATGACTCCGTAGGAAAATGTGTCTACTGCAAACACTGTCATCCATGTCCTGCAGGATTAAACATCGGCCTGATCAACAAATACTACGATCTCTCCAGACAGGGCGACCCGATGGCGAAGGACCACTACCTCACTCTGGAAAAAACAGCTTCCGACTGTATCAAATGCGGACACTGTAATAAACGATGTCCATTCAAAGTACAGCAGCAGGAGAGAATGGAAGAGATTAAAAACTATTTTGGAAAATAGAATAGTCAAAATAAAGGAATTATAACAAAAGTTCTCTTAAACAGGCTAAAGTAATTTGGCATACTGCCTGTTTAAGGGACTTTTTTGTTGTATTTTTTAGGTATATCAGTATAATGAGATAGTAGAATTCAGGAGGAAGCAGGGGAGAATTATCAGCCTGCTACTCACAACGCACAGAAAGGAATTGAATGACAAAATTATGTTAAAAAGATTCACCAAATATGTAACTCAAAGCGTTGCCGGAATGATCGGAATATCCATTTACGTTCTGGCAGATACTTTTTTCATATCTGTATATTCAGGGGCCGACGGACTGGCAGTTCTTAATCTCATCCTGCCTGTATACGGTCTGATCTATGCCATTGGTTCTATGATCGGGATTGGTTCAGCCACAAGATATGCTATAAACAGGGCAAAAGGAGAAAACACAGACCATTATTTCGTACAGTCAATCGCATGGAGTATCTTAATCGCTATTCCATTTATGCTGATTGGAATTTTCTGTCCGGATAAGGCATTAGGACTTCTTGGCGCAGATGCCGGGCTGACTGCACTTGGCAAAAATTATCTGAGGATTATCCTGGTTGCGACACCATTTTTTATGTCTAATTATACATTTACAGCATTTGCGAGAAATGACGGTGCACCGTCAACTGCGATGGTTGGCTCGATCAGCGGCAGTATGTTTAATATTATATTTGACTATGTATTTATGTTCCCTGTAAAGCTGGGACTTCCGGGAGCTGCACTTGCGACAGCATTTTGTCCGCTGGTTACCATGAGCATTTGCAGTACTCATTATTTAAATAAGAAAAATAAGGTTGGTTTCAAATGGACAAGACCATCTCTGAAACATCTGATTTCCTGCTGTCAGCTGGGAATTTCCGCATTCGTGGGAGAAATGTCTTCCGGTGTAACGACTATTGTATATAACTTCCTGATTCTTGGAATCGCAGGAAATGTAGGGGTAGCAGCATATGGAGTCGTAGCAAACCTGTCTATCGTAGCAGTAGCAATCTTTAACGGACTGGCACAGGGCGCACAGCCGTTGATCAGCGAAAGTTATGGAAAAGGTGCCGGAGAACAGGTAAGAAAACTTCTGAAATGGAGTCTTGGTGTGTGCCTGGTGATTGAGGTTCTGATCGAGCTGATAGTCTGGACGGCAACAGATCCACTGATCAATATTTTTAACAGCGAGAACAATATGCAGTTGTTGGATTATGCACATATTGGAATGCGCCTGTACTTTCTGGGATTCCTGATCGCCGGAATTAATGTAGTTCTGGTAGCGTATTTCTCAGCAGTAGATGAACCGAAGATTGCAATTGTCGGATCTCTGCTGCGAGGAATCGTGGCAATCGTTATCTGCGCGATTGTACTTGCAAAGCTGTTTGGCCTGAATGGAGTCTGGACTTCACTGCTGGCATCAGAAGCCATTACTTTTCTGACAATTTTGAGTATGGCATATAAAGATCGAAAACAAAAATCAGTGAACAGATAATATCTTTAATTGGATCAAGTAATTCTCCTGCTTCAATTGCGGACAGCCATAAGCAGTGTGGAAACTATACAATGGTAAAGGACTACCGGGACTTTTCTGGTTGCCATCAGCAGAAAACAAGAATATAATAGTTATGCTAAACAACAATTTACCAAAAAGTAATAATTAAATGGAGACAGAAAATGGAGTACAGAAAATTTGGCGAATGCTATTATATAAGAATGGATCGTGATGACGAAATCATCAGCACAATCCTCGAAATATGCAAAAAAGAAAACATCAGATCAGCTACTTTTTCCGGCATCGGAGGATGTAAGGATGCAGAAATCCAGACATTCATTCCTGAAACTGGCAGTTTCGAAGAACAGCACATTTCCGGAATGCTTGAGCTTGCATCTCTGAACGGCAACGTGGTCACAGACGAAGACGGCATCTATTACCACCACACTCACGCAGTATTTTCCTACAAAGACGGCGAAAAACACTGCATGGCAGCCGGTCACATGAAATCGGTTACTGTACTGTACACAGCAGAAATCGAACTTCGCCCTGTAACAGGTGGAACTATCAGCCGCAAATACGATCCTGAAACAGGTACCGGATTCTGGGATTTCGAAGAGAGGAGTAAATAAAGAATGCTGGGACTCAAACCGATAAAAACATTACCGATAAGAGAAAAAATTGCAGCAAATTTACGAGAGGCTATCCTTTCAAAGAAAATCCCGGCAGGGGAAGTTCTTACACTTGAGAGCACGGCACAGGAACTGGGAGTATCCATCACACCGACCAGAGAAGCATTCCAGATTCTGGCAAGAGACGGTTTACTGGAACTGGAACGGAACAAGAAAGCAGTAGTACTCGGTGTAAATGAAAAAACAATCCGCGAGCACTTCCAGATTCGTGCAGCACTTGAAAGCGAAGCATGCGTCTTATGCTGCAGAAAAAAAATTGACCTGCAGAGAATCAATCAGATCCTGAAAGTATCCAGAGAAGTGATAGAAGAGGGCGATTATGAAAGTTACTCCAGCCTAAACCAGACCCTGCACATGGAACTCTGGACAGCAGCAGGTAATGACAAACTCAAGAATATGTTGTCTGAACTTTGGAACGGACTTTCCAGAGGCGTGCTGGTAAACGAAGAAGAATACGTCCGCAAATCACTGAAAGAGCATGAGGCAATCATCGAAAGCATCCGCAAAGGTGATGTCATTGAATGCTATCTGAGAATGCAGGAACATATTGAGAACAGCTGCGAAAACTTTGTGCAGCGTTATCAGTAGTATTGTAAAAACTACACAAAAACGACTTACTCAATTTTAACAAAACGTCGAAATTGTTAATTGTTATTGACAATGAAGGCGTTTTTTATTATTCTTTATATTGTATACAATATAAAATATAAAAAATAAAATATAAAAAGTAAAATAAAAAAGTAAAGGAGAGGTAAAATCAAAATGAGTAACAAGAACATTATTGTAAACAAACCGGAGCCAAAACCCGGCATACTAAAGCGGGGTGATTTATTTGCCATAGCAGTAGGAATGGTAATTGGATCCGGAATGGTAACTTTGATCGGACCGGCCATGGCATACACCGGATACTCTGTATGGCTTGCATACCTTACAGCCATTGTCATGGGATTTTTCATGGTATTCCCGTATATCATCCTCGGCGGAACCATGCGAGTAGCAGGAGGACCTTACTCCATTGTCACGAATCTTTCCGGCGTCAGTACCGGCGGACTGGTTGCATATACGAAACTTGTAACTCCAATCCTGAACAGTTCATTTGCACTTGCACTGGGACTGTATCTGAACAACCTGCTTCCGGGCATCACAGTCAAGGCACTGGCTATTACAGGCGTTGTGGTTTTATTTGTCCTGAACCTCCTGGGAATGGATATTTTTGCAAAAGTAAGCAAGATTTTATCCACCATTCTTCTGATCACAATGGTACTGTATGTAATCTTCGGACTTACTCAGATCCGCCAGCCGATCTTCAACTTCTCAGGTGATAAGATGTTTACCGGCGGATTCAAAGGATTTATGCTTGCAGCATTACTTTTGATCAACTCTGCAAACGGTTACTACAACATTCTCTGGTATGGAAAAGACGCAAAGAGAGCAACCAAGGATGTTCCGTTTGCAGCAATGTCATGTGTGCCATGTCTGTTATTCATCTATGTAGGACTTGCAATGGTTACAGGTGGTGTGCTTCCGCATGATGAAGTAGCCGGAGTAGAAACCATTCTTCCGGCAGCACAGGCAATTCTCCCGGGAATTGTATACAAAGTATTTATGATCGGCGGTCCGATCATGGCAATCATCACTACACTGAACGGTGTATTCAACGATGTCAGATACCCGATCGCACAGGCAGCAAAAGACGGATGGCTTCCAAAAGGAATCCTGAAAGAGAACCGTTTCGGTGCACCGTATCTGATCTATACATATACATTGATCGTAGTGCTTCTTCCAATCATCTTCGACATGAGCATTGTAACGATCACAAACATTTTCCAGGTAATCACATTCTTCATGAATGTTACGGTAGTATACGCCATCTCACGTCTGCCAAAGAAATACCCGGACACATGGAAAAAGAACAAATTCCATCTTTCAAATGCAGGCTTGTATATATTCTGCACAATTAGTATCATTATCTATACCATTATCTTTGTAAAAGGAATCTTCAGCATTAAGCTGGCATATGCAGTAGCTGCTGTTATTGTTATGGTTGCCCTGATCCTGATTGGAATCTATCTCACCAAGAAAGGCGGTATCCGCATTGAGACATCTATCTGGCAGCCATCAGAGGAGGAAAAAAATGTCTGAAAAACTGATTAAAACAAAATATACAGATTTAAATCCATATAAACTGGCAGAAATGCTGGAAGTCCTGGAGAATACTGTAGAATTACACAGCATCTCCGTACGTTACAAAGGGGAACCTGTTCTTGAGGGTGCATGGGCACCATTTTCTCTGGATGAGCCGCAGATGATGCACTCCCTGTCAAAAATAGGAACAAGTATCTGCGTAGGTTTCGCAGTTACAGAGGGCAAGCTTCATCTGGAAGACAAATTTCTGGATTATGTAAGAGAAGATCTTCCGGAAAATTATGACGAAGCGTTGGAAGAAGTAACAGTCTATGATCTGATCACCATGCAGGCCGGTTCAAAAGAATGTTGCAACAACGTATGGTTCTCCAGACTTGAGAAAGACTGGGAGACAAACTGGTTAAAACAGCCAAAGATCCGCGAAGATATTGGAAAAGCTTTTCACTATGATTCCGGATGCAGCTACACACTTTCCAGAATTGTGTCAAAAGTTATGGGTGAGAACTGCCTGTCCATTATGCAGAAACGTGTCTTTGACAAAATGGGCCTTGGAAAGATTAACTGGCTTACCAGCCCTGAGGGACACAACACAGGCGGATGGGGCATGTATCTCACAGCCAGACAGATTTCCGCACTTGCACAGCTTCTGCTCCAGAAAGGAAACTGGAACGGCGAACAGCTTGTACCTGCTGAATGGGTAGAAGAGATGGGCAAACAGAGGGTTGTGATCCCGGGTGATGAGAAGAAAGCCTTAACTCATTATGCATATCATATCAAAGCAGGAAAAGAAATCTTCGCAGCAGAGGGCGCTTTCGGACAGTATCTGATCTGTTTCCGTGATCTTCCTGTTGCAATCGGAATCACTTCCGGAGCAAGGGAATATCTGGCAGCAGATATCTGCCTTAAATATATGAAAGAAGCCGTAACTGTTCCATGCCCTGAGGAAAAGAGAGCAGAGGGACAGAAGTATCTGGAAGCTAAGATCAACAGCCTTTCTCTGCCGCAGCCGGAGGGAAGATTCCGGATCCCGAGAAAAGCAGCAGAGAAACTATTTGACAGAGAAATGGTATTTACCGAAAATCCGAGAAAGATTGAACGTGTCAGAATTACAAAAAAGGGATACAGACTGAAACTGGAACTGGTAATTGACGGCGAGAAGAAAGAACTCTATGCAGGATACAAAAACTGGAAACAGAATGACCTCTATCCAGAAGACTTTACAAAGAGATATCATTGCGTAGCATATGCGATGGATGAAGAAGCACTGTATCTGTCTGTCGGACTGATTAATACTTCCTATAGAGAAGAATACTGCTTGTGGGTAAACTCCGAAGACAAAGTGATCGGAACCTGGAGACCAAACGTAACCTATCTTCCGGAACAGCCGGATATGGTATGGAAATTTACAGGTGAGTTTACAAATAAATAGGTAATAAAAAGGAATTCTTGTACAAACCGTCAAACTGATGTAAGATAAGATTACTCAGTTTGGAGGTTTTATTTTTATGTTTAACGAAATAAAAGATTTCGCTGCGC
>CAKRVX010000079.1 GCA_934409175.1 uncultured Blautia sp. | reverse complement strand
GAGCCGGACAGTAAACTGCGCATGCTGATGCAGCTTTCTGATCAGGCAGAGATCGTCATCGTAATCAGTGCTGCTGACATTGATAAGAATAAGGTCAGAGGCGATCTTGGTATCACTTATGACGAGGATGTACTCCGTCTCATGGAAGTATTTACAGAGCGCGGTCTTTATGTAGGAAGTGTCTGCATTACTCAGTATGCAGGACAGGAGAGCGCAGATGCGTTCAAGAAACGTCTGGAGAAACTAGGAATCAAAGTTTATGTGCTTTATCTGATCCCTGGTTATCCAAACAATACTTCTTTAATCGTAAGTGATGAAGGATACGGCAAGAATGATTATATTGAAACAACAAGACCTCTGGTTGTCATCACAGCTCCGGGACCGGGAAGCGGAAAAATGGCTACCTGTCTGTCTCAGCTTTATCATGAATACAAACGTGGTGTCAAAGCCGGATATGCGAAATTTGAAACATTCCCAATCTGGAACATTCCGCTGAAACATCCGGTAAACCTGGCATACGAAGCTGCTACTGCTGACTTAAATGACGTCAATATGATCGATCCGTTCCATCTGGAAGCATATGGTGAAACTACTATTAATTACAACCGTGATGTTGAAGTTTTCCCTGTTCTTCAGGCTATGTTTGAGAAGATCATGGGCGAATGCCCTTACAAATCTCCCACAGACATGGGGGTAAATATGGCTGGTAACTGCATTGTTGACGACGAAGCCTGCCAGGAAGCTGCGCGTCAGGAAATTATCCGCAGATATTATAAAAGTATGGAGGCTCTGGTACGCGGAACAGGGCGTGAAGAAGAAGTCTATAAAATCGAACTTCTGCTGAAACAGGCACATGTCAGCGTCGAAGACCGCAAGGTCGTTCCTGCTGCTCTGAAACGTGAGGAAGAAACAGGTTCTCCTGCTGCTGCCATGGAACTTCCGGACGGACGCATCATTACAGGAAAAACTTCCGAACTTCTGGGTGCATCCTCAGCTCTGATCTTAAACGCACTGAAAGAACTTGCTGGAATCGATCATGGCAAACATGTTATCTCCCCAGAAGCTTTAAGACCGATCCAGGCTCTCAAGACTGAATACCTTGGAAGTAAGAACCCGAGACTTCATTCTGATGAAACCCTGATCGCACTTTCCATCAGTGCCGCTGATAACGAAGATGCAAAACTTGCTCTGCAGCAGATTCCGAAATTAAAAGGCTGCCAGGTTCATACATCAGTCCTTCTCTCTCAGGCAGATATCCTGGAGTTTCGCAAACTTGGCGTAGAGCTTACCTGCGAACCCAAGTCTGAGCATGCTAAGAAGCTACAGAAATAATTTTAAAATAATTTCTATAGTGTCATTTGTAATTTCTGAAAATTACAACATATAATATAAAAGGTATCCTGCCTGATATATGACAATTCATATTCACGGGTAGATACCTTTTTTATTAATAGATAATGTCTTACTCTTTACTTTTCCACAATCTCCAATGCTCTGTCCGGATAATTAGTAATAACAGCTTCTGCCCCTGCATTTTTGACCAGCTGGATATGCTCCGGCTTGTTTGCCGTCCATACGTGCATTTTTAATCCTGCACGTTTCACTTCTTCCATGAACTGTGGGTATTTCAGGTGATAAACTGCCGGATGTACAGCGTTGATTCCCAGATTCTTGGCATACATAGCAGGATTTATCCATCCATCACTGAAAAGAATGCCTGTCTGTACATGGTCATCCAACTGTTTTAACTGCAGCAGACTGTAGTGATTAAAAGAAGAATAAATCAACTGGTCTTCCATTTTCATTTCTTTTACCAGTTTCAGGATCTTCTCTTCCATTCCAGGATAAAAGCAGATACTGTTCTTTAACTCAATATTTACCATCATATCAGTGGTACGCATCAGATCCAGTACTTCAGCCAGAGTCGGGACACGGTAGATTCCGGTTGGTTCTGCAGGGGTGCTGACTTTTAATTCTTTCAGCTGGGCCAGTGTCATGTCTTTGATCATTCCGGTTCCGTCTGTAACACGGTCTACTGCCTCGTCATGCATAACGATCAGCTCACCGTCTGCAGAAGTATGCACATCCAGTTCAATTCCATCTGCGCCCTGTTTGACAGCAAGTTCAAAGGCCTCCAAAGTGTTCTCTGGTCTGTATCCGCTGGCTCCTCTATGTGCCCATACTTTTGTTGTTCTTGTATTTTTTGCTGTTTCTGCCATTTCTCTATAAACCTCTCTTAAATAAAATTTGTAACTGTTCAGTGTCTTTTTTCGCAGTTGCAGACTGCCGAATAGTTACGCAAGTTTACCCAAAGCTTTATAAACAGGGAACCGCTTAAGCAGTCCCCTGTTTTTCTTTTAAATATTATATCACTTTTCCTCACTGTTTTCAGTGTTCTTACTCATTCAGCAAGTTATAATCTTCAATGGATTTATTCATATCAGAAGCCATCTTGCTGACTGCATCCTCTGCAGATTCTTTTCCGTTGAGCATATTCTCTACTTCTGTTTCTACAATGGAACGTGCTTCCGGGAATACACTGAGAAGTGCTCCTGCATATTCCGGTGCAGAATCATGAAGCTGATCGATTGCTGTCTGGAACTGTGGGTATTCTGCAATGTTATCTTTGAATACCTGTTCGTCATGTGCAGCTGTTGTTACAGGGAAATATCCTGTCTGTGCGTTCCAGTATGCCTGTGATTCTGCTGATACGAGGTATTTTACAAATTCCCATGTTGCTGCCTTCTTTGCATCATCCTGATTGTCAAGCATCCAGAGAGAAGCACCGCCGATGGATACACCACCCTTATCGTCATCTGTGATGGATGGGAAATATGCAGTACCAACTTCAAAGGAACCATTTACATCCTGCAGGATCTGTTTCAGAGATGCAGTAGAGCCTAATGTCATAGCTGCTTTTCCGGAAGAGAAGTCAGCAAGACCGGAGTCTCCGCCTCTTCCTACATTTGGTGCATAGCCTGCATCATAGAGTTTTTTCCACTCATTCAGAATATTAAGTGCGCCGCCGTTTTCATCAAATACAACTTTTGTGGCAGCTTCTTTGCGTCCGTTTTCATTATCTACATAATCCAGGCCCTGTTTGCACATAAATTCTTCGAAAAACCATCCGTAGATTCCCATGGATAAAGCTTCTCCTGCACCGCCTTTGTTTACAAGGTCATCTGCGATTCCTGCGATTCCTTCCAGGCTTGTAGGGATGTCAGTGATACCTGCTTTGTCAAACATGTCCTTATTGTAGTAGAGGATCGGTGTGGAGGAGTTAAATGGCATGGAATATAATTCATCATTTACTGTGTAGTAAGCAGTGATGTTCTCTTCCAGATCAGATACATCGTATCCCTCGCTGTCGATCATGTCCTGCATTGGGATAACCCATCCGGAATCGATCATGAAACGGGTTCCGATATCATAGACCTGAACCAGATCAGCACCCATATTTCCAAGCTGTGCACTTTTTAATTTGTTGATTGCATCATCATAAGATCCCTGATACTGGGAATCTACTTTAATTCCATACTCGTTTTCTTCATTAAATTTATTTACCAGATAATCCAGTGCTTCTCCATTGACACCACCCATTGCATGCCAGAATGTGATAGTTGTTCCCTCCGGAATATCTGCTTTCTTCTCTGCCGCCATACAGGTTGTTGGAAGAATTGCACTGAATACGGTTGCTGCTGTTAATAAGATTGCGAGTTTACGTTTCATACTTTACCTCTTTCTTTTCATTTTGTGTTTGCTTAAATTTTGGGTTTTTTGTTTATCTATTTCTCAGCCTTTTACGGCACCTGAGAACATACCTCTGATCAGCTGTTTCTGTCCTGCTATAAAGATGGAAATGGACGGAAGAATGATCAGTACTACACCTGCGATCATCAGAGTGATGGACTGAGAATCTACACTGTCCAGCATACCGATACCGATCTGAACAGTACGCATCTTATCTGATCCGGTTACAAGTAACGGCCACATATACATGTTCCATGCATTAATGAATGTGTATACTGCCATAGCTCCCATTGCTGATTTTGTCAGCGGCATCAGAATCTGCCAGATGAAGCGCAAATTGGAGCATCCATCGATTTTCGCCGACTCATACAGAGAAATCGGGAATGTAAGATAAAACTGTCTGAACAGGAAAATTCCCATTGCAGATGTGAGATACGGCACAATCAGAACCTGATAGGAATCCAGCCAGTTCCAGCCGCTGACTGTCAGATAGTTAGAAATGATGGTTGCCTCTCCCGGGATCATCATAGTTGCCATTACCAGCATAAACAGCACATTTTTTCCCTTAAAATCCAGAAACGAGAAAGAAAAGGCTGCGAGGGAACAGGAGATGATCTGTCCAAATGTTATCAGACCTGCCACCAGGAAAGAGTTTACTACAAATCGTATAAGAGGAACTTTCTGCAATGCCTGCCTGAAGTTTTCCAGAGTCGGATGTTTGGGCAAAATGTTCAGGTCCAGAGTAAAAAGTTCACTGGATGGCATAAATGCAATGCTTACTGCGTATAAAAGAGGCAGAAGAACGATCAGTGCCACAACAATGTTTAATGCTATATGTCCGGTGGTCCTGGCTGCTCTTTTATATTTCTGCTGTGCCAGCATTCTGGCCTTTGCTTCCTGAAACTTCTGTCGCTCCAGTTCCATCTGTTTTTCTTTTTCAGCAGTGATGCTGCCTAACTGTGACATTAATATTTCACTCCTTTTTTCTCAATTTTGAACATTACCAGCGTAAGTACCAGCACGATCAGGAAAAGTACTACTGACTGAGCCGCTGCACTTCCGAATCGATAGTTAAAGAACGCATCCCTGTAAATAGAATATACGATCAGATTCGTGGATTCTCCAGGACCACCCTGTGTCAGAATCTTGACCTGTCCGAATGACTGAAATGCCTGAATGATATTTACTACTAATGTATAGAACATCATCGGTGCCAGACCCGGAAGTGTCAGGCGGTAAAATTTCTGAAATGAACTTGCTCCGTCCACAGAAGCACGTTCATAAATGGTTTCGTCAATGTTGCTTAAGCCTGCGGAGAAATACAGAAAGTTGATTCCGCTGTTGAGCCATGCTGTAAGAACTGCCACACAGATCAGTGCATATTTCGGATCACTGACCCAGTTGATATCCAGATGGAAAATCTTATTGATAATTCCCACAGATGGATGAAGCATGATTTTAAAAATCATAGCTGCGGAGCTGGATGCGATTGCCATTGGCAACGCATAAGCTGTACTGAAAAATCGGATTCCAGGGAATGTTTTGTTACAGAGAATTGCTGTTACAAGCCCCAGGACCATGCTGACTGCTACCACTATCACAACAAAGATCAATGTCACTGCCAGACTGTTCCAGAATGAAGATGACTGGAATAATTCTTTGTAATTGCCAAGTCCTACGAATAATTTTGCCTGTCCCATCTTATTGGTTTTAAAAAGACTCAAATATAAAGTCTTAAAGAACGGATAAAATAAGAAGATTCCAAAGATAAGGAAACTTGGAAGCAGATATGCGTAGGCACTTGTGTTTTTTAATTTTTTCATGAGTAAAACACCTTCCATTTATAATATTTTTATGAAAATAAACCTCGTTTTAAGGTAATGTTCTCCTGAGTTTCCAGATCAAAGGCTGATATATATGCCATATCGATCCAGAGTGTCACCCTGTCACCTTTATCCAGAAGACTGTCACCAGAAACCTTTGCACAACAATCCTGTCCGTTATGATTAAAGTGAAGAATCACTTCTGCACCCAGAAGTTCTCTGGCTGTAACTGTGACTTCCATTTTCCACTCGCTTCTGATATCTCCTTCTGCAGGTTTTTCCAGGAAATGTTCCGGGCGGATTCCCAGTTCGATATTTCTGCCTGTATATCCCTGGCGTTTCAGAATTTTCCAAAGAAAATCCGGAAGCGGAATGTCACCGTCGTCTTCTGTACAGAATGTAGGAGTTCCCATCTTTTCCATTACCAGTCCTTTAATAAAGTTCATAGACGGAGATCCAATGAATCCTGCCACAAAACGATTTACCGGATAATCATAAAGGTTCTGCGGCGTGTCTGCCTGCTGAACTACACCCTGATTCATTACCACGATTCTATCCCCCAGAGTCATAGCTTCTGTCTGGTCATGTGTAACATAGATAATAGTATTTCCCAGAGATTTGTGAATATTTGCCAGTTCCACTCTCATCTGCGTACGAAGCTTGGCATCCAGATTGGATAATGGTTCATCCATGAGAAGAACCTTCGGTTCACGGATGATAGCATTCCCGATTGCTACCCTCTGGCGCTGACCACCGGAAAGATTTTTAGGCCTTTGTTTCAGCAAATTTTCCAGTCCCAGAAGTTCTGCTACCTGATGAACCTTCCTGTCTATCTCTTTTTTCGGTACTTTTCTTACCTGTAAAGAAAAAGCAATGTTATCGTAAATGTTCATCTGTGGATAAAGAGCGTAACTCTGAAATACCATCGCCAGGTCACGTTCCTTTGGTTCCAGGTAATTAACCAGCCTGTCTCCGATCCACAATTCGCCGTCACTGATATCTTCCAGTCCTGCGATCATTCGGAGCGTAGTCGACTTTCCGCATCCAGACGGACCGACAAATACTACCAGTTCTCCTTTTTCTATCTCCAGATTAAAATTCTTAACTGCCTGAAAGCCGTTTTCATAGCTCTTGCAGATGTCTCTTAAAATAATTTCCGACATTGATTTCCTTTCCTCTCCTGCTTTTATGACAGATATCCAGCCAGTTTTCCCAGAGACTGACACTGGAATCCAGTTTTCCATTCTTCGGATCTGCCTTCTCCCGTAAGTACCAGACAGCTGTCGATTCCTGCACGTTTACCGCATTCCATATCTGTATAAATTCTGTCTCCAATCAGCAGTGTCTGTTTTGGTGTACATCCTGTTTTTTCCAGACAGGCATAGACCATTCCCGGTGCGGGTTTACCTATATACTCCGGTTCCCTGCCAACTGATGCTGTGATCATTCTGCATATGGATCCGCAATCCGGAACCATTCCGAAATCAATAGGACATCGCAGATCCGGATTTGTAGCAAACCAGGGAACTTTGGTCTCTGTAAGCTGCCTGCAGACCTGAACCAGTTTCTCGTAAGTCAGCTCTGTATCATAAGCACACAGCACACAGTCCACATCGTCTCCTGCCTGGTCTGTAATGTTCAGACCTGCTTTTCGCAGTTCCTGACAATAAGTTCCTGTCGCCGCTACCAGAATTTTTTCATTTCCATAATATTTTCTCAGGAAATCTCTGGCATAAGTTCCAGCAGTGATAAATTCATCCTCTGTGGTTTCAATTCCCCAGTCATGAAACTGTTCCACATAATCTTTGACTGCCTTGGAGGAATTATTGGTAAGGAACCGGAAAATCCCTCCATTTCCCTTCACTGTATCAAGAAACTCTGCCGCCCCCGGTAGCAATTCACTTCCCAGAGCAACTGTCCCGTCAATGTCCAGAAGGAACAGTTTTTTTTCTTTAATCATTGATGCAAGATTATGATGCATTTTAATTTCTGTCTCCTCTTTTTCTCATGTCATTTTTGACCACTGGCGTTATTATAAAAAAATTTTGGTATCACCAACAATCTTGTTTGTGTCAAATGAATGTTAAATGCACATAAAAAAATCACGGTCTTCTGCCGTGATTTTTTTACATTTATTATTCTGTTATATCTGTTTTTACAGAGTTTCCGGTCTTTCAACTTCATAATTGGACCAATCATCAACCGAATTAACTGCAGATGTATCTGCACTGTCCTGATAGGAATCTACTGTGATGGTGTAATCGCTGTCACCTTCTACATAGGTGGTTCCATCTGTACCTACAACAGATACTGTTTTACCGTCTGCATCTGTAATAGTTCCCGCATTTGACAAAGAACTGATTCTGCTGTCTCCTGTCACTGTCCAGGTAGAATCTTTATCAATAGTTACGTTACAGTATCCATCTCCGCCGTTTCCTGCGTAAGTCTCGTCATTAACAAATGCTCCTTCAAGTGTACTTCCGTTAGTCATATAAAAATCCAGATCACTGATAGAATCCCAGATTACATTACCTTTCATATCCTGACTGTCTGCTGTGAAATTGCAGTCAGATCCATTGGCACCGCTCTGACCCCAGCCACGCTGATTGTTGTTTCCTGTGCACTGCAGAAAGAATTCACTGTCATCGTTGTATGTGATATCTACATCTTTTAATGCAATGGTGCATTCTGTGTTGGTTGTGTAAAATAATCCACCGTTTTTAGATGTGATGGTCCCTCCGTCCATCTGGAAAGTACTGTTACCTACTTCAGAGTCACCTGACATGCTCTGGTAGAGAATAACTGTCCAGGTAGTATCATTCTGGTCATCATCACTCATGTTTCCGGTCAGATTGCTGTTATAAAGTCTCAGGGAATTCAGGCCCTCGATACATACCCCTTCAGAACCATTAGCTGTAAGGTCCGCATTGTTGACAGCAATATCTGCTGTACAGTAAACTGCCGGTGAACCAACACCATTGGAAGTATAAGTTCCACCGTCCACTACCATGGTGCCACCGCCTCTGTCACTGCGAATGGCTGCAGAAGATTCGCCGTTAGTCTCAACGTTCAGATCCCATGCATAAAGTTTTCCGCCGCCGGCTGCGTGGATTCCGCCCGAGGTATCCTGCTGTGTGGTAATATTGGTATCTGCTGCATATACAGTTCCATCTCCATATGCAAAAAGCCCTGCCCCGCCTTTGCTGTCTGTGGTTGCTGTGCTGTCTTTGACATATGCAGTTCCATCTGTAGCAAGAACTGCTGCACCTACGCCATAGAAACTGGAATTGTCGCCACCCTGGCTGTCGGATGATGTTCTTGAAATTGCATCGTTGTTAAATGTAACTTCTGCGCCGTCAGAAACAAGTGCTGCGTTCTCATCTGTTCCTGTGGATTCCAGCGATGTGTCGGAAACTGTTTCATCTGAACTGTATTCGTTGACTGCATCATAGCTGTCCACACCGGAGGCCTGACCGCCAGGGCCTCCCTGGCCACCCATTTCCATGGACTGGACGGTGATGGTTGCTGCGTTTCCGTCGTCATCTAATGTAATAGCAACTACGTCGCCTTCTTTGATGTCATCTAACGTGATTTCTTCGCCCTGACCAGCATCTGCTCCCTCTGGTTTTTCTGGAACCTGACCGCCAGGACCTCCCTGGCCGCCGCCCATGGACTGTTTGGTAATCACTGTGCTGTCTGTAACTGTGATTTCCTGTTCTTCACCTGTCAGGTCCAACATAGATGGTGCTTCGCCATCCGGGGCTCCCTGTCCATCACCGTTGCCATCTGGGGCTTCACTTTTGTCAGTTTTATCATCAGATACTTCATCTGTTGATTCTGTATCTTCTGTCGTTTCGTCTGTATCTGATGACTCGTCTGTACTGGTATCGTC
>CAKRVX010000078.1 GCA_934409175.1 uncultured Blautia sp. | reverse complement strand
AAAAGAAACTTCCAGATGCTTCCATTGTAGAAACAAACACTTATTACGAAGGTGACCGTTATACAACCGAACAGCACAGAGAAACTCTGAAAGTAAACGGATGGACTTTCTGCCCGGTAGATATCATGGATGAAAATGGAACTGTTATGCTTCCTGTAAAGGATGGCAAATGGTTCACAGAAATGAGCATGGGCAAGAATATCACAAACTATGATTCCATACTGTAGAAGGGTCTGACAATATGTGGAGTATCGCAGAAGAAGAACTGATGGAAAGAATCACAGAATCTTCTAAAGCAACTGTAGATCATTTCGGTGAGCACATCGTATTTATCAACGTATTAAGAAATATGTCCGTATCCTGCGACTGCGAGGGCGTTGGCGCAGCTCCGGTTGTTACACCGAATATCGGAATCGTAGCCTCCACAGATATCCTTGCAGCAGACCAGGCTTCTGTAGATCTTGTCTATGCGCTGAAAGAAGAAGATCATAAAGATCTTGTAGAAAGAATCGAAACACGTCACGGCTTACGTCAGCTTACCTATATGAAAGAAGTTCATATGGGAAATGACAGATACCAGCTTCTTGATGCAGACCATGATAATAAAGTCATCTCCACAAAAGAAGCAGTAGCAGGCGTTAAACCTTTCCAGGAATAAGAAATCATAACTGTCATATTATACCGACATCAGGTACTGTATGGCAGTTATTTTTTTACATCAACGCGGTAATATCCAAAATAGAAAAATCGAAAAAAGCTGGATTCTGTCCGAAAAATCTGTTATTATATAGATTGTATGTATATAATTTCAAATTTTAATACAAATTTTAAAACAGAGGTGTCATTTATGAGCTGGTATAACGAGGCAATTTTCTATCACATCTATCCACTGGGTTTAACCGGTGCACCGAAAACAAACGATTACAGTGCTCCCGTTTCCCGTCTGAACACATTACTTCCATGGATTGAGCACATCAAAGAAATCGGATGTACAGCATTATACATCGGACCTTTATTCGAGAGTGTAGGACATGGCTACGAAACCACTGATTACAAGAAACTGGATTCCCGTCTTGGAACTAACGAGGATCTTAAGAATTTCGTAGCAGCCTGCCATGAAAAAGGGATCAAAGTTATCTTCGATGGTGTATTTAACCACACAGGCCGTGATTTCTTCGCATTCAAAGATATTCAGCAGAACCGTGAACATTCCAGATATCTGAACTGGTACTGTAATGTAAACTTTGGCGGAAATACAGAATATAATGATGGCTTTTCCTATGAAAACTGGGGGGGCTACAATCTTCTTGTAAAATTAAACCAGAGAAATCCGGAAGTACAGAACTATATCTGCGATGTGATTCGTTTCTGGGTATCAGAATTTGATGTAGACGGAATCCGTCTGGATGCAGCAGATGTCCTTGATTTTGATTTTATGCGTGCACTTCGTCGTACAGCGTCAGAAGTAAAAGACGATTTCTGGTTAATGGGCGAGGTAATTCACGGTGATTACAGTCGCTGGGTAAACGGAGAAACTCTTCACAGCGTAACCAATTATGCTCTGCATAAGGCACTTTACAGTGGTCATAATGACCATAACTATTTCGAAATTGCCCATACAGTAAAATACCTTCAGAATATGGGAAATCTGGATCTTTATAATTTTGTAGATAACCATGATGTAGAACGTATTTATACCAAATTATCCAATAAAGCACACTTTGCCCCGGTTCATGTATTACTCTATACACTGCCAGGTGTTCCAAGTATTTATTACGGATCTGAATTTGGAATTGAAGGAAAAAAGGAGAAATTCTCTGATGACAGTCTCAGACCAGCATTAAATCTTCAGGATTTTGCAGATGCAATAAAAAATAATCCGTGTACAACGCTAATCGCAGCTCTTGGAAAAATAAGGCAGCATACACCAGCCTTAAGCTATGGAAATTATACAGAACTTCAGCTTACCAACCGTCAGTATGCATTTGCCCGTGATCTGGATGCAATCCGTGTGATCATTACCGTAAATAATGACGATAATGGTACAAGCATGAGTCTTCCGGCTGGAAACTGTGCCGAATATATTGGAGCACTTACCGGTCAGAAAGTATCTGTTCAGAATGGACAGATTCATGTAACGGTATCAGCCAACAGTGGAGAAATCTGGATTCCGGCAGATGTTGATATGCCGGAATATACTCCTGTAAAAGCTGAAATTGAAACGGAAAAAGAAGAAAAATCAGAAACAGTTGCTGCAAAGGAAGAGTCTGCTCCGACAAATGAATCCGAAAAAACGAATGAAGAGCTCAATGCTGTCAAGGAAGTGACAGTGGATTCGAATAAAACACCGGAAGATATGACGGTGGAAGAGTTACAGCTTTCTATTCTTGCCAGAATGGCAAAGAACGGTCCTGTCACAGAGCAGATGAAAAAAACTGTGTATGACAATATTTGGCATGATTCCCTGGTAAACTGGCTGAAGAGTTTTCATTAACATATTGATATCTGGCAGAGGAATTTTACAATGCTTTCTGAAGCAGATGCAGCTCTGTCAGATGAAGAAAAAATTACAAAAGCACAGGAAATTGTGTGTGATGACCAGTATCAAAATGTAAGAACAGAAATTACCAGTGATGTAGCTTAATGTATGAACAGTTTGATTACTCAAACCCAGAACAGTCAGGGCAGAGCATGATGCTCTGACAGAACTTCTTAACCGTCGTTCTTTTGAACAGGTAATGAATATTTATGAACAGGGTGATGTTCCATATGCCTTGATTCTTGTAGATGTAGATGTATTTAAATCTGTAAATGATACCTATGGACATGCTGTCGGTGACCAGATTCTAAAAAAGTTTCCGTGCTTCTGAAAGGTGCCTTTCGCAACATAGATTTCAAGTTTGTAAATGAAGAACTCGCAAAAACAGAAGAGGGGATTCCCGCTGTTTCATTAAGCGTCGGTGTAGCTTTTTCTGACAGACCTAATCCAGGAGACAGTATTTTCAAAGATGCTGATAAAGCACTTTATGAAGTAAAAGAACACGGTAAAAACGACTGTGGATTTTATGATGGAACACAGAAATAGCTTTTTACCTGTTTTTTGCGCAAGGGGAAAATATATAACCAGATTTAAAAGCTGCCACACTATGGATCAATTTTAGAATCTATAGTGTGGCAGTTTCCTGTTTACAAATTACAGGAAATACCAGAATCAAAAGCAATCAATTTTTACAGCTACTTCAAAAATAATATCTGCAAAATCTTCAGATAGGAGACAAAAGATGGAACTTTACTATTACAATTATATGACCAAGCAACAGCAGACCGCCTATCACAGTATCTTTCAAGGTGTAAAGAATCTGGAAAATGAATTCCTGATCCCGGCCCTGACAGGAGAGGAGCTTTACAATGTATTTTTTCAGATGAGGCTGGATCATCCTGAAATATTCTGGGCAACCGGTTATAAATATCGCTATTACAAAGATTCTCCAAATATTATATTCATTCCTGAGTATCTTTTTGACAAAAACAAAATACGTGAACATCAGAAAGCTATGACAGCCAGAGTGGACAAACTGGTTCGTACGGCCCAGAAACTATCCGAATTTGAGAAAGAAAAGTACGTCCACGATTTCATCTGTAAAAATATCCGCTATGATAAATTGAAAAAATCCTATTCCCATGAAATCATAGGCCCATTAGGGCAAGGCGTAGGAGTCTGCGAAGGAATCGCCAAAGCAGTGAAAGTTCTTCTGGATGCTCTGGGTGTGTGGTGCATCATCGCCATCTGCGGCAATAACCCGGATAAAGGAATCAAATATCGCCATACCTGGAATATCGTCAGGATTAACGGTATTTATTACCATCTGGATGTTACCTTTGACAATACCCTTTGTAAAAATGATTCCGAAATCCGCTATGATTATTTCAATCTGGATGACAAGCAGATTTTCCGCGACCATGAACCGCTGATCGCACCTGCGCCACACTGTACGGACCATGAACATTTTTATTATAAAGAAAAGAAACTGTCCTTCACTAAACAGGAAGATGTATACAAACGTTCCCTCCAGGCAGCCAAAAAAGAAAAAACTCTTACCTTTCACTGGCGCGGCAGCTATCTTACCAGAGAAGTCCTGAGCGAACTTGTTGCTCTGATACGCAAAGCCGGTGAAGAGAAAAACAAGACCGCAGTGATCAGCATCAACTGGCCTCAGTCAGTACTCCGTCTTCATTATACAGATCTGCAAATGCAGGAATCTGTCACTATGGAAGAAGCAAACGAGGAAGAACAGGAAAATTAGAGACTATATAAAATCATATATTGACAGTTTTAAATAGTTGTACCATCATCTTTTTTGTTGATAGTACAACTATTTTTGATTATAAACGCCTAAAATGGAGGAATTTTTATGGATGATACGGAATGAAAAATAACCAAAATAGCCCGTGAAGTCAGTAAATTTACTGTACAGACAATGAAAGAAGACGGCATTGGAACTGCCGAATTTGATGTCATACATCTGGTACGACATAACCCGGGAATTACCCAGACAAAAGTAAGAGAAACTCTGAAAATTGATAAAGGAGCCGCAGCCAAACGAGTGGCAAGTCTGGAAACAAAAGGATATCTGATCCGGAAGCCCAATCCGGATGACGGTCGAAGTCAACTGCTATATGCAACAGAAAAAGCAGAGAAATTAAAAAACTCCAAAGCATATATTGAAGCTGTTTTCTATGAATGGCTTCTTGCAGAACTGCCGGAAAAGGAAAAAACAGCTTTCTGTCAGACTCTTGACAGTCTGTACTGGAAATGTAAACTCCAACGCCGTGCCGGTTTTGGGGATATAACAAAATATCTGGCTCAGAAAAATTCCTCTGAAGAAAGGAAAGAAGCAAACTAATGCCGTACATAAAGCACAGGTATCCTGGATGATCCTTTCTCTGCACTGGACATGAAAACAGAACGGCAGATTTTCAACAATATCAAACAGATTTCCCATGACACAATCTCTGCAGAAATGGGACGAATCATCAATCTGTAAATTGACAGCATATTGCATAAAGGCGTATAATAATTTTAATCAGTTTTGACATTTTTCGACAAATATATACTGCCAGACGGGGGATTCTTCATATGAACAGATTGAAAGAGAGAAGAAGTGCCAAAGAAAACTTCACACAGTTACGTCCCGGAAATATAAGTCATTTTTTTCTTATTTTAATACTATTATTTCTCCCTGCAGAAATTATGACTAATACTTCAAGTATTTCAGCTAAAGAACAGGAAACCGTGCGGGTAGGCTATTATTTTTCCCACAATTTCCAGGAAGGCACCGATGATTCTTCTCCAAAAAGCGGATACAGTTATGAATACCTGCAGAAGATTGCCTCTTATAGCGGATGGAAATATGAATATGTTTACGGAGAATGGGATGATCTTTTTGAGCAGCTGACCAAAGGTGAGATAGACATAATGGCAGGTGTGGCATACTCAGAAGACCGAACAGATCTGATCAGCTATTCTGACTGTGAAATGCTTAACGAAACATTTTATATTTACAAAGATAAAAATGACTCCTCCATGCAGTGCGGCAATATCAGTTCTTATAATGGAAAAAAAATCGGAACTCTGAAAAATGACCAGCGTATGACTGCCACTCTTGAAAAATGGAAATCTCGATATCAGGCAGAGATTCAGATTGTATATTATTCTGATATTACAGAATGTGCCAAAGCATTTAACCAAAAACAGATTGATGGATTTGTAAGCGCTGATAATGTAATTTCTTCTTATTCCGGCATTACTCCTGTAGAAAAAATAGGCAAACAGCCCTTTTACCTGTGTGTTGCAAAAGACAGAAACGACCTTCTCAGTGAACTGAATATGGCAGTTTCTATTATAAATGAACAGGATGCTTTAGAACTTGATGAACTTAGAAATAAATATTATACAGAAACAACTGTCAGTGTCTTTCTTTCAGAGCAGGAACAAAAATGGATGCAGGAACATGAAACAGTAACTGTAGGCTATCTGAATCATTACCTTCCATACTGCGACACAGCGAAAGATGGAGCTGTCACCGGACTCATATCAGATATCGTACCAGATCTTTTTGATTCTCTCCCCGGAAATTACAGTCCCCAGATTATTTACCGGTGTTTTGAAGATCAGCAGGAAATGCTTGACTGTCTGAAAAAGGGAGAATTAGATTTCGTAATGCCTGTCAGCGATGGAAAATGGTATTCTGAACAGGAGGGATTTGTACAGAGTTCTTCTATTGTAGCATTTCCCATAGCACTGGTATACCGCGAACCTTATAACAGCAATATTACTTCGAAAATTGCCGTCAATAAAAATAACCTCCGTCAATACTGGTATACTTTGGCAAATTACCCGGACGCTGAAATTGTCATGTATGATACCATTGAAGATTGTATTAAAGCAATCAGTTCAGGCGAAGCAGATAGTACGCTCCTGAGCGCACTTCGCGTCAGTCAGTTACTCAAAAATCAGAAGAAACTTAATATTATTACTCTGGCAGATGACGAAAAACTATGTTTCGCAGTTGCTAATGGAAATCAGGCATTGCTTCAGATTTTAAATCATGGACTCAGTATTCTGGGAGACAGTTACGGTCTCAGTCATACGTATCGTTATCTGGATACTGTTGTTTCTTATACTCTATTAGATGTAATTCACGACTATGCCGGTTCCTTTATCGGGCTTCTGACAGTACTCCTTATTCTTCTGTGTGTATACTTTGTAAAAAGAGAACAGGCTCAGCAGAAAGCAGCCCAGCGCGAACAGAAGCATAAGGAACTTCTTGAAGAAGCCCTCAATGCAGCAAGGCAGGCCTCTGTTGCAAAGAAAGTATTTCTACAAAATATGTCTCATGACATCCGCACGCCAATGAATGCAGTTTTGGGATTTACAAATCTCGCAATCAGGTCCGGAAATGATATCGAGAAAATACAGGATTATCTTTCCAAAATCCAGGTTTCCGGGAACCATCTTCTTGGAATTGTAAATGAAGTGCTGGAGATCAGCAGGATTGAAAGCGGGCAGACAAAACTGGATGAAACTGTATGCTGTATTTCTGATATTGTGAAAGAAACAGATATTATCGTCCGCGAACAGGCACTGGAAAAAAAGCAGGAATTCACCATTGATGTCTGGCAGGTACAGAATCAGTATATTTACTGCGACAAACTTCGTATGAAAGAAATTCTGGTCAATCTCCTGGGAAATGCAGTTAAATATACACAAAATGGAGGTAAAATTTCTCTGCGTATCATACAGCAGCCATGTGAGCAGGAAGGATACGGAAATTACGAAATTCATGTCAAAGATAATGGCTGCGGTATGAGTCAGGAATTTCTGAAAAAAATCTTTCAGCCATTTGAACGACAGGAAAATTCCACAATCAGCGGTATTCAGGGAACCGGACTTGGAATGACAATTATCAAGGGTTTTGTTGATGCTATGGGCGGAACCATTGATATTAATTCCGAAATAAATAAAGGAACAGAGATTATTGTACACACACGTCACAGACTGGCAGAGCCACCGCAGAAACAAGAAGAGCCAAAAACAGGACTGTATCCTGCAGAGCTTTTTGCCGGTAAGCGAATTCTCCTTGCAGAGGATAACATTCTGAACCGTGAGATAGCAGTTGCGATTCTTGAAGAAGCAGGGCTGAAAGTAGAAATCGCAGAAAATGGCGCCATTGCCGCAGAAAAGGTTGCAGCTTCTTCAGCAGGGTTTTATGATGCAGTTCTCATGGATATCCAGATGCCTGTGATGGATGGATATACCGCCACCAGACAGATCCGTGCATTAAAGAACAGATCTCTTGCACGGATTCCGGTTATCGCAGTTTCCGCAAATGCTTTTGATGAGGATATGGAAGCATCCTATGAAGCCGGAATGAACGGACATCTGGCTAAACCAATCATTGTCTCAGAATTGTTAGAAACTCTTGGTGAAATTTTATTTAATGAAGAACAATAATTTTGAAATTGACTAAATATTTTTTTGGTGATAAGATGAGAATACAGCAGGTTACTGAACAGAAAATCTGTAAATCTACTAAAACAGTAACACAATAATTGTACGGGAGGAATTCACTCATGAAAACACTTGAAACTAAAAAAGCACCAGCTGCAATCGGACCATATTCTCAGGCAAAAGTAACAGGAAACTTTGTATTTGCATCGGGCCAGATCCCGGTAGATCCGGCAACAGGCGAAGTTGTAGGTGACAAGATTGAAACTCAGGCAGAGCAGTCCTGTAAGAACGTAGGTGCAATCCTTGAAGAAGCCGGACTTACATTTGATAATGTTGTTAAGACTACCTGCTTCCTTGCTGATATGGCAGATTTTGCAGCATTCAACGCTGTATATGAGAAATACTTTACAAGCAAACCGGCTCGTTCCTGCGTTGCAGTAAAACAGCTTCCAAAGAATGTACTCTGCGAAGTAGAAGCTATCGCCGTAGCTGAATAATCTAACAAAATAATTGCTCTACAACATTTGTCTGAGCAGACAGTCAGGCGGATTACGAATTTCCGCTTAACAAAAATAAATGACTTTATACGGAGGAAATGTTTCGGCATTTCTTCCGTTTTTTTCTATGCAGAACAATCATTGATTATAATCAGACAGCAGTATGAACGATTTTATCATGTCTTTCATGCCTTTCAGGCATTATCAGGAATGAATTATAAGTATTAGACATTATTAAGAATTCAAACTACAATGTAGTTGTTCAAAAATAATTAAGCAAGGAGGCAGAAACCCATGTTTTCTGACAAAGATTTAAGAAAATTAATCATTCCTTTTTTTCTGGAGCAGCTGCTGATGGCTCTGGTTGGCATGGCAGATATTTTTATCATAGGATTTCTTGGAGAATCTGCAGTATCCGGAGTATCGCTGGTAAACTCATTCAATACCATTTTCCTCAACCTGTTCACCGCCCTTGCCGCAGGCGGTGCCGTAGTAATCAGCCAATATATCGGAAAACAGGATAACCAACGTGCAGGAGCTGCTCTTTACCGCAGCTTCGGAAAGACCAGCACCACGATGTACATATCTGTGATTGCAAATATCATCAATATTGTCGGAAACTGTATTGGCGTTTTCATACTTCACGCAGGAGTAGCCGGCGTTGCATGGCCATCACTGATTTCGAGAACTTTTTCTGCAGTGGCAATCACTGTGCTTTGTTTTTCCCAAAAGAATCCGGTACAATATTTGAAAGAATGGATTTTCGGAATAAACGTTGACCTGCAAAAAAGGATTCTGCGTATTGCGATTCCTAATGGTGTAGAAAGCGGAATTTTCCAGTTTGTAAAAGTAGCTCTCTCCGGTATAGTTGCACTGTTTGGAACCTACCAGATTGCAGCAAATGGTGTTGCTCAAAGCATCTGGTCAATGGCAGCTCTGGTATGTGTCACCATGGGACCAGTCTTTATCACTGTAATCGGACAATGCATGGGCGCTGGAGATATTGAACAGGCAGAAATGTATTTCAGAAAACTGACAAAAATCACCATGATATTTGCCCTCATCTGGAACGGAATCATCTTT
>CAKRVX010000077.1 GCA_934409175.1 uncultured Blautia sp. | reverse complement strand
AAGAAAGATATAAAATATCACCGAGTGATTATCGGAGTATTTGTGTGAAAGAGATGTTGTCATAAAAGGTTCTGTTGTTGGTCTTACATTGGCTGTTTCAAGCGGGCTCTAACAAAGTGTTGTTTTTATAAGATTTAATTCGCTTTATATTAGTTTACGAGAAATAAAAATAGCGCTATAATGAGCTTACAGGAGCCTGTTATTCAAAAGCATCTTTGACTATAGTGGCAAACAGACAGATTCCGCTCCCGATAGCCTTTCCGGCTTCCTGAGGTTTCTTCTGGCCGATTTTTTCTCCTACCAGGACTGTGATTCCCATGGAAAGGCCGGTGATGATATTAGTGACTGTCTGGAGCAGCATACTTCCTGTGGCAACTCCGGATACATCTGAGGTATCTGCGAACTGTCCTACAACTAAAAGGTCCACACCTCCGTATAGTGCCTGCAGAAATAAGGTAAAGAATACAGGGACTGCGAAATACATGAGAGAATAGAAGACATTTCCCGCGAATGATTCACCCTCCGAACGAGCACTTGCATTATAGCAGATTATATGCTAAAGTCAATATGGTTTTAAATGAAATATTGCAGAAAATACTCTTGACATTAAACCCTACTTTAATGATATGATTAGTCGAAAAGATAAAAGTGCCATGGTAACAAACATATTATTCATGTAATGGTGAAACAGAGAAATAAAAGATAAGTTAAACCGAGGCGAATGAATTTTATTTATCAGATAAAAAGAACTGACAGGAGGATAATGACCATGGAAAATAAAATGGAACATTTAAAAGAATATCTCAAAGAACTTGGCAGCGTAGCAGTTGCGTTTTCAAGTGGTGTAGATTCTACGTTTTTATTAAAAGTAGCACATGACGTTCTAGGAGATAAGGCGATTGCGATTACAGCACAGTCCTGCTCTTTTCCGAAAAGAGAATTGAATGAAGCGAAAGCATTCTGTGAGAAAGAAGGCATTAAGCATGTGATCTGCCAGTCTGAAGAACTGGAGATTGATGGATTTGCACAGAATCCGCCGAACAGATGCTATTTATGCAAGAAAGAGTTATTTGAGAAGATTGGTGATATTGCAAAAGAAAATGGAATTGAGTATATTGTAGAGGGTTCCAATATGGATGATAACGGTGATTACAGACCAGGTCTGATTGCTGTGAAAGAGCTTGGTGTCAAGAGTCCATTGAGAGAAGCGAAGCTGACAAAAGCAGAGATCAGAGAGTATTCCAAAGAACTGGGACTTCCAACCTGGGATAAGCAGTCCTTTGCCTGTCTGTCTTCCAGATTTGTATATGGCGAGACGATCAGTGAAGAGAAGCTTGGAATGGTTGAGAAAGCAGAGCAGCTTTTACTTGACTATGGATTCCATCAGGTTCGCGTTCGTATTCATGGATTACTTGCAAGAATTGAAATCATGCCGGAGGAATTTCCAAAGCTTCTGGAGAAGAATGTCCGCGAAGATATCGCGAAGAAATTTAAGGAGTATGGATTTACCTATGTGACTATGGATATTCTGGGATATCGTATGGGAAGCATGAATGAGACTCTTGAAAAGAAAACATTAGATTAATGATGAAGATAAACAAATCAGTTGACAAATATCCACGATATTATTACACTGATAAATAGAGAAAAGGGCTGCTGCATATTTTTGCGGCCGCCCTTTTATATTATATGCAGATAGGAAAGACTGCAGGCAGCAGCCTTAAAGGTAAAAGCAAATGACAGTAAAAGAGAGAGTAGCAGCACTTCGTGTACGCATGAAGGAAACAGGCATTGATGCATATCTGATTCCTACGGATGATTTTCATGGATCTGAATATGTAGGTGAATATTTTAAATGTAGAAAATATATCACCGGATTTAATGGTTCTGCAGGTACTGCAGTGATCATGCAGGATATGGCGGGGTTATGGACAGATGGACGTTATTTTATCCAGGCAGCGAATCAGCTGGAGGGAACAGGAATTACTTTATTTAAAATGGGGGAGCCGGAAGTTCCGACAGTCCATGAATTTCTGGAAAAGAATCTGACACAGGGAATGTGTCTGGGATTTGACGGACGCACGATCAGCGCAAAAGAAGCGTTAGAACTGGAGAAAATCCTTGATAAAAACGGTGTGTCTCTCAGCGTAGACCATGATCTGGTAGGGGATATATGGGAAGATCGTCCGGCGCTTTCCTGTGAGCCGGTAATGGAACTGGATGTCAAATGGACAGGAGAATCCCGTGCAGGTAAAATTGCAAGAATCCGTAAAGCAATGGAAGAAAAAGGAGCAGGTGCATTTGTACTGACTTCTCTGGATGATATTGCATGGTTATTAAATATCCGTGGCGGAGATGTACATTGCTGTCCGGTTGTTCTTTCTTATCTGGTAATGACACAGAAAGAGATCAAACTGTTTGCCAATGAGAAAGCGTTTCCGGCAGAAGTTCTGGATGCACTGGCAAAGGATGGAATAACACTTCTTCCATATGACAGTATCTATCAATATGTAAAAACATTTGCAAAAGATATGACAGTGCTTCTCTGTAAGCAGAAAGCCAACAGTCGTCTGGTAAGCAATATTCCGGCTGAGGTTAAGATTCTTGATGAAGAAAACCTGACACTTCTTCCAAAAGCAATCAAGAATCCGGTAGAAGTGGAGAATGAGCGTATTGCGCATATCAAAGATGGGGTTGCACTTACGAAATTTATCTACTGGCTGAAGAAGAATGTAGGTAAGATTCCAATGACAGAATTAAGTGCAGAAGAAAAACTGTACAGTTTCCGTGCACAGCAGGAAAATTTTATTGACAATAGCTTTGATCCAATTATTTCCTATGGAACCCATGCTGCAATTGTCCATTATTTTGCAACGCCTGAAACAGATATTCCGATCGAACCAAGAAGCTTTGTGCTTGCAGATACAGGCGGAAACTATTATGAGGGAACCACAGATACTACACGTACGATTGTTATGGGACCTGTAACGGATGAGGAGAAGAAATACTTTACTGCAGTTTTACGTGGTATGCTGAATTTGGGAAATGCGAAAGTCCGTTATGGATGCACAGGAGCACACTTGGATTGTCTGGCACGCGGTCCACTGTGGGAACTGGGAAAGGATTTCAATCATGGAACAGGACATGGAGTTGGTTATCTGCTGAATGTTCATGAAGGACCAAATAACTTCCGCTGGAAAATCGTTCCGGGAAACACTGCAGTTCTGGAAGAGGGGATGATTACATCTGATGAGCCTGGATACTATGTAGAAGACGGATTTGGAATCCGTCATGAGAACTTGATCGTATGCAGGAAAGCTGAAAAAACAGAATATGGACAGTTCATGTGCTTTGAATTCCTGACTATGGTACCGTTCGACCTTGACGCTGTAGTGCCGGAACAGATGACTGCACATGAGCGAGAACTTCTTAACAACTATCATGCACAGGTATATGAAAAAATTTCTCCGTATCTTGATGAAGATGAGAGAGTGTGGCTGAAGGAAGCTACACGCGCGATCTGATTTAATGATAAAATTATCTCATAATCAGCAAATATTTTTTTGATGCAATTTATATGCTAAATGGCCGAATAAAAAACAGTCCCCGGAATCTTTTAAAATTTCGGGGATTGTTTTTATCTGTGTTAAGCGGCGAAAATCATTGTCTGGCTATAAGTAAATAGTGAATCGGACGAGTTATTCGCTTGATTTTCTGTGTGACAAGATTTATTCTGCAGCATTTTCAGATTTGCTGAGAAGATTATCCAGGAGCTGCGAAATAGTCTGATTTAATACAGGATGCCGCAGGTACGGTGCAATCTGATTCATTGGTACAAGAACGAAATCACGATTGTGCAGATCAGTATGTGGAATATGAAGATCAGGGGTATCGATGATTTCCTGATCATAAAACAGAATATCCAGATCCAATGTCCTTGGTCCCCAGCGGATGATACGCTCCCTGTTTGCTGCCTGCTCTAATTGATGCAGTCGTCCGAGCAATTCTTCTGGGGTAAGGAGTGTCCGCATTTTCAGAACTCCATTTAAAAATTCATCCTGATCAGTAACTCCGTAAGGTTCCGTGATAAGATAATCGGAAATTGCTTCGATACGGCAGCCTTTTGTCTCTGCCAGACCACGGATTCCATTGTCAATATACATCTTTTTATCGCCCATATTAGAGCCGAAAGCAATATAGGCAGTATGCCATTTACGTGTAATTTCCACAGATACTGTTTTCAGGGGAAGACCGACAGGGGCCCATGGCTTTTCGATTTTTAAAGTTATTTTTTCAAGTCCGGAAAGAGAACAGAGAAGCATATCAGCCAGATTCTCTGCCAGGGCTTCCAGAAGTTTATAAGTATGCTTTCTGGTAAAATCAGTGATCATATGACTGACTTCTCCATAGTTGATGGAAGTGTTCAGGTCATCGTTTAATCCTGCAAGACGTGTACTGGTAAAAAGTATGGCAGAGATAACAAACTTTTGTCCCAGAATATTTTCCTCAGGATATACTCCATGGTTTGCAAAAACTTCCAGTTCTTTAATCTCTATTTTATCTAATCTGGTTTCATCCATAACAGCAAGTCCTTTCTGTAAGTTGTTTATATTTACTACCTGTTTTTAGGACGGTAAATTATCTGCGGCCTAAGATTGCTTCTGTCATCTGGATTACACGTTTGTTTTCTTTAATATCATGAACACGGACAAAAGAGCATCCCTTCATAACGCCAATCACACTGGTTGCCAGAGTGCCCTCCACACGCTGGTCTACAGGCAGATCCAGTGCCAGTCCGATCATGGATTTGCGTGAGGTGCCAAGGAGAACCGGAAATCCCAGATTCTGAAAAAGTTCCAGATGGTTCATAGTTTCCAGATTCATTTCAAATGTTTTTCCGAAGCCCACTCCCGGATCAAGCATGATTTTTTCGTCTTTAATACCGGCCTGTCTTGCGAGATTGACACATTCTTGTGTTTCATAGAGCATATCAATAAGAAAGTTCTGATATTCGGTGTTGGATTTGTTGTGCATCAGACAGCAGGCAACATCATATCTGGCGATTACAGATGCCATTTCCGGATCATATTTTAATCCCCAGATATCGTTAACCAGGTCAGCTCCTGCCTGGATAGAACTTTCAGCTACACTGCTTTTAAAAGTATCTACGGAAATAGGAATGTCGAAACGCTGTCTGACTGCTTCAATAACCGGCAGAACTCTCTGAGCCTCTTCGTCGGCACTGACTGGTGTATGACCAGGCCGTGTGGATTCACCTCCAATATCAATAATATCTGCTCCATCAGCGATCATTTTCTCGGTATGTTTCAGAGCTTCATCCATGTGATTCCATTTGCCGCCATCCGAAAAGGAGTCAGGAGTAATATTTAAAATTCCCATTATGTAAGTGTGATTTTTGGTATCAAAAAAACGGTTTCCAATTTTCATGAGCAGGGACCATCCTTTCTTTTGTGCTTATGTAGAAGATCAGTATTCAATTTTCATATTTTTTTTCTCACTGGACCAGTAGCATTCAGAGGCAGCGGAACATAAAAAACAGTTTCTGGATTTTTTGTCTGCTTTATAAAGGAGTGCCGCAAGCGTACCGCAGGAATTTCCTTTTCTGTGATGTCCGATGGAAGTCAGAATCTGTTCTTTTTCCTGTTCTGTAAAGTGCAGGTCTTCCAGAATCATCTGGGCAATCTCTGTACCTGCAACATCATGGGGAATATCATGCAGGTACTGTTCTGCGCGTCCGATGTCGTGAAGAAGAGCTGTTACATAGATCAGTTCTCTGGACAGATCCAGATGTTCTTCCAGTGCGTAAATATACATTAACCGTGCAACGTCCAGAAAATGTTCCGGGGTATGACGACAGAAAATACGTTCACGCTCAAGTTCCTGTATTTTTCGGCAGTGTTTCTGATAAACAGGGTGCTGCCAGATTTGATTGATACGATCCATATTTAAGAAATCGGTATTCATTCTTTTACCATAGAAAGGAACATTTTCTGCAATTCCTTATCTTCTTTAAATGCCCCACGGGTTACAGTAGTAATTGTTTTACTTCCCGGCTTTTTAATTCCGCGCATAGTCATACATGTGTGTTCTGCTTCCAGCATTACCATGATTCCTTTTGGATTCAGGGCACGTTCCAGTGCATCTGCAATCTGAACAGTGAGGCGTTCCTGAATCTGTGGCCTTCTGGCATAAACTTCCACAGTGCGGGCCAGTTTGCTTAAACCGGTAACTTTGCCGTCCGGGATGTAGGCAAGATGGGCTTTTCCATAAAAAGGCATCAGGTGATGTTCACACATAGAGTAAAAAGTAATGTCTTTTTCCAGTACGATTTCATTATTTTCCACTGGAAACTGTTTTAATAAATGCTGGTCTGCTTCCTGACCGAGACCTCCGTAGATTTCCTCACACATACGGGCAATTCTGTCAGGGGTATCAACCAGACCTTCCCGTGTGATATCTTCACCGATCCCTTCCAGAAGCAGACGGACTGCCTGCTCAATTTTTTGTTTGTCAACCATTAAAAATAACCTCCTTTGTATTTGTGGAATGGAGATTATCCTTTTAACCAGATTTTGATCGTGTACTTCAGCTTTGAAAATTACACAAAAAAGGATATCTCCAATTGTGATAGAATGTATGTCGAAAACATTCCCTAACACAATATGAGATATCCTCTTATATTGTTTGCAACGGGTGCGGATAATATACCGTAAGACGCACTTTTCGTTTCAGTGACAACTCCCCATTCACCGAACACTTGACGCATAAAATCCTATTTTGCATATCATTCATTTCGAAATTTAGTATATCATGTCATACGGTAATAGAAAAGCTTTTTTTGTTATTTCCGGAAAATTTATCCAGGATGATAATGAAAAGTATGTTACTGTCAAACAGAGACTATTCGGAAACCTTAGCAAACTGGCTATTGTACAGAGTATGATAGAATCCACCCTTGGCAATCAGTTCATCATGAGTACCCTGTTCAATAATACTTCCGTCTTTCATAACAAGGATCAGATCGGCATTGCGGATTGTAGAGAGACGGTGGGCTACGATAAAGCTTGTTCTTCCCTCCATCATTCTCTCGAAAGCTTCCTGAATCTGAAGTTCAGTTCGGGTATCGATACTGGAAGTTGCTTCATCCAGGATCAGCATCGGAGGCAGACAAAGCATAACTCGTGTGATGCACAGAAGCTGTTTCTGTCCCTGACTTAAGCTGTCTTCGTTAAGTATGGTATCCAGTCCTTTGGGAAGACGTTGGATAAATTCCCAGCTGTGTGTAAGTTTGGCCGCTTCGATGATCTCAGTATCTGTAGCTTCCGGTTTTCCGATAGAGATATTGTCGCGGACAGTTCCGTTTTTGATCCATGTCTCCTGAAGGACCATACCATAGCTGCTTCGAAGAGAATGACGGGTAATGTCTTTGATCGGTTTGCCGTCAACAGAAATAGATCCGGCATTTACATCATAGAATCTCATCAGGAGGTTGATAAATGTTGATTTTCCGCATCCGGTAGGTCCTACGATGGCAACACGCATACCTGGTGTTACATGTAGGTTGAAATTTTCGATCAGTTTCTTTGATTCATCATAGTGGAAGCATACATTTTTAATATCTACTTCGCCTTTTACATCTTTCAGTGTATCAGAGGCTTCTGCAACTTCCGGTTCTTCCTCGAGCAGGTCAAAGATTCTGCCTGCGCAGGCAAGAGCGTTCTGAAGTTCTGTAACAACGGAACTGATATCATTGAATGGTTTCATATACTGGTTGGCATAAGAGAGAAGTACGGAAAGTCCTCCGACTGTCAGCTTGCCGCCAGGAATAATGAAAGCACCGACCAGTGCGACGCATGCGTAGATGACATTGTTTACGAAACGGGTGGAAGGGTTAGTCAGACTGCTATAAAAAACAGCTTTCTGGCTGCAATCCTGTAATTCTTCATTAAGCTTTGCGAAACGTTCAGAAGATTTGTCCTCATATCCAAAAGCCTGGACAACTTTCTGATTCCCGATCATTTCTTCGATAAGAGCGGTCTGACGTCCGCGGGCTTCACTCTGCTTCCGGAACATCTGGAAAGTATGAGAGGAAATAAATTTTGCTACCAGAAAACTTAACGGTGTCAGAACAATGACCATCAGTGTGATCCAGAAGTTCTTGGAGAACATGAAGATCAGAGTTCCGATAATGGTTACGATTCCTGAAAAAAGCTGAGTAAATCCAAGCAGCATACCATCGGAAAGAATATCTGCATCTGCGATCACACGGCTTATAATATCACCGGTACTGTGTCCGTCAAGGTAAGAAAGTGGAAGTCTCTGAATATGACGGATCGCTTTTGCACGGATATCTTTTACTGTCTGGTAGGTCATACGGTTGTTGATGGCATTCATCAGCCAGGTAGCAACAGAAGAAAGAATGACCATTACCAGGATCCGGGACAGGTAATACCACATCATCTCGAAATTAACCTGATGTTCGGCAACAACCTGATCGATCGCATTTCCGAACAGGATCGGTACATATAACTGCAGGACCACGGAAATTGCTGCCAGTGCGATACTGAGAATCAGCAGGAAACGGTATCTTCCGATAAAGCGCAGCACCTTGAAAAAGGTTTCAGAGCTTTTTCCCTTTGATGTATCTTTTGATGTTACTTTGCTCATACTGTCACCTCCGTCATCGTACCACCTGCAGGTGTAGAGGTGTATTTTGCTCTCTCTTCAGGAAACTGAGAGAAGTAAATCTCGCGGTAAGTTTCACAGGTCTGCAGTAATTCGGCATGAGTACCTTTGCCTGCCAGATTTCCATTGTCAAGGACAAGGATCAGGTCTGCCTGTTGGATACTGGAGGATCTCTGGGATACAAGGAATGTGGTTACATTCCAGTAAAGTCTGTTGAGAGATTTACGCAGCGCTGCGTCTGTTGCGAAGTCAAGGGCACTGGCACTGTCATCCAGAATCAGAATCTCAGGTTTCTTTACCAGAGCACGGGCGATGGTAAGTCGCTGCTTCTGACCGCCGGAGAGGTTTTTGCCGTTCTGCTCAAGGTTGAAATCGAGTTGTCCCGGTTTTCCTTCAACAACTTCTTTTCCCTGTGCAGTAGTAAGTGCCTGCCACAGATCTTCATCAGTGGCATCTTCACGTCCCCATTTCATGTTGTCCCGGATCGTACCTTTGAAAAGGGCAGCTTTCTGCGGAACAACACCAATTCTGGAACGGAGGTCATTTTTTTCGTAATTTTCGATATTCTGACCGTCCAGGAGTACAGTTCCTTTGGTTGCATCGTAGAATCTGGAGATCAGATTGACCAGAGTAGTTTTACCGCTTCCTGTGCCGCCGATGATACCAACTGTCTGACCTTTCTTAACAGAGAAGCTGATATGTGAAAGGCTTGGTGCACCGGCTCCGCTGTATTCGAAAGTAACATCATCAAATACGACTGCATCATCAGAAACAGCAGTGGAAGCAGCAGTAGTTGTCGGATAATCCATAGTGGATTTTACCTTCAGAATGTCTGCTACACGATCTGCACATGCTGCGGATTTGTTTAAGGTAATGATCAGGGATGCAAGCTTGATCAGTTCTACGATCATCTGAGCCATGTAGTTGTACAGAGCAACAACCTGTCCCTGCTGCATGCCGCCCAAGTTTACTTCAACGCCTGCTTTCTGAATCAGGATAACTGTTGCGATATTGATTAATACGTAAGTAACAGGATTTAATAAAGCAGAGAGCCTTCCGACAAAGAGGTTTAACTTTGTCAGTTCGTCATTGCGGGTATCAAATTCCTGAACTGCTTCTTTCTCACGGCAGAATGCACGGATTACACGCACACCTGTCAGGTTCTGTCTGGTCAGTCCTGTAACTGTATCCAGTTTTCCCTGTACTTTTTTAAACAGAGGGATACTGAGGAACATGATAACAAAGACAACCAGAAACAGGAACGGAATGGCAACAGCAAAGACCAATGCGCATTTGAAATCAATGGTAAATGCCATGACCATGGATCCCAGTACGATGAACGGGCTTCGAAGAAGAAGACGAAGTCCCATATTCAGACCGTTCTGAACCTGGTTGATATC
>CAKRVX010000076.1 GCA_934409175.1 uncultured Blautia sp. | reverse complement strand
GAAATGATGGCATTTATTCCTGGCGGCGGAGCGAAAGCCTGTGGATTTGGATGTCTTGGATTCGGAAGCTGCGTAAAAGCCTGTCCATTTGGTGCCATTGAGGTTGTGAATGGTGTGGCTGTGGTTGATAAAGAGGCATGTAAAGCCTGTGGTAAGTGCGTTGCGAAATGTCCGAAGCATTTGATCGAGCTTGTTCCGTATGACCAGACTACATTCGTACAGTGCAGCTCTCATGCGAAAGGTAAAGCTGTTACATCTGCCTGTGAGGTGGGATGTATCGGATGTAAGAAGTGTGAGAAGACATGTCCGAATGGGGCAATTACAGTTGATAATTTCTGTGCTCATGTAGATTACAGTAAGTGTACGAACTGTGGGGCTTGTAAAGAGGCTTGTCCGAGACATATTATCCAGTAATTTTGGAGAACTAGAACTGCTATGTGGGGTAAAATCTGCGTAGCAGTTTTTTTGAATGCTGACACGCGCTGAGTATTGAAAAAGATGGAAGTACAGAAAAATGAACCGGAGTATTCGAATATATGTTTGCACTCTGGAATGGGATGTGTTATGATAGTTCAGAAGTAATGAAGAAACCGGAGGAGATATCATGATTGCATTTGTTCATGGAACAGCGGTGGATATGACCGAGAACTCTGTTATTGTTGAGACAGGGGGTATCGGATATGATATATATATGACAGGTACGGATCTTTCTGATATTCATATGGGGGAGGAAGTGAAGATTCATACTTATTTTAGTGTGAGAGAGGATGCTATGAAGCTGTACGGATTCAGATCTAAGGATGATCTGCAGATGTTTAAGCTGCTTCTGGGTGTGAATGGAGTTGGTCCGAAGGCCGCAATGGGAGTTCTGGCGGGGATTACGGCAGATGAATTGAGATTTGCGATTCTTTCAGATGATGTGAAGACGTTGTCCAAGGCTCCGGGAATCGGCAAGAAGACTGCACAGAAGCTCATCCTTGAGTTGAAGGATAAGATGAAGCTGGAGGATGCATTTGAACTGAAGCTGGCGCATGAGCAGGAGAAGGCAGTTGCAGGACTTGGAGAGATTTCAGATGGCAGACAGGAAGCGGTGGAAGCACTGGTCGCTCTGGGATACAGCAGCACAGATGCGCTCCGGGCAGTGCGCAAGGTTACAGATGTGGCACCGGATGATGTGGAAGGTCTGCTGAAAGCGGCGTTGAAGAATTTTTAACCATTACTGAGCACACGGAATGAACAGTAGCAAACAGGTTAGTGAAAGGCCAGGAATTAGTATTAAATGGAGAAACGTATTATAACTACAGATGCCACGGAGGAAGACTTTTCCCTGGAGGGAAATCTTCGTCCGCAGACTCTGGATGATTACATTGGTCAGGAGAAGACCAAGAATACTTTAAAAGTGTATATAGAAGCAGCAAAACAGCGCCATGATGCGTTGGATCATGTATTGTTTTACGGTCCTCCGGGACTTGGAAAGACTACTCTTTCCGGGATTATTGCCAATGAGATGGGCGTGCATATGAAAGTTACGTCAGGTCCGGCTATCGAGAAGCCTGGAGAAATGGCAGCGATACTGAATAATCTGCAGGAAGGAGATATTTTATTTGTGGATGAGATCCATCGTCTGAACAGACAGGTGGAAGAAGTTCTTTATCCTGCTATGGAAGATTACGCGATAGATATTATGATCGGAAAAGGGGCGTCAGCCCGGTCTATCCGATTGGATCTTCCGAAATTTACACTTGTGGGAGCTACTACAAGGGCAGGACTTTTATCTGCGCCATTGAGAGACCGCTTTGGTGTGATGCATCATCTGGAATTTTATAATCAGAAAGAACTTCAGACTATCATTATCCGTTCTGCTCAGGTACTGGGAGTGGAAATTGATGAAAAGGGAGCTGCCGAGATTGCAAAAAGATCCAGAGGAACCCCTCGTCTGGCAAACCGTCTGCTGAAAAGAGTCCGTGATTTTGCACAGGTGAAATACGATGGAAAAATTACTTATGATGTAGCTTGTTTTGCCCTGAATCTTTTGGAAGTAGATCAGTATGGACTGGACAAGATTGACAGAAGAATCCTTCAGACGCTGATCGTAAATTTCCAGGGAGGTCCTGTGGGACTGGAAACGCTGGCGGCTGCCATTGGAGAGGACTCGGGGACGCTGGAGGATGTGTATGAGCCGTATCTGCTCCAGAATGGATTTTTGAATCGTACACCAAGAGGAAGAATGGCTTCTTCTCTGGCATATAAACATCTTGGATATCCGCAGCCTGAAAAAATGTAAAACTTTTTTAAAAATTCCTATACATTTGAGAAACTTTCGAGTATAATAGGGGTAGTGCCCGATGAAAAACGGCAGAAAGATAAAATGAATGAGAATTTTTACGTAAGAAGTAAGTAAGATACAGGAGGCTCGTACGGATGGCGGTCAAGAATACAGCAAAGGTAATCATCGGAGGAAAGATTATTACGCTGGGAGGTTATGAATCTGAGGAATATTTCCAGAAAGTAGCATCCTATATAAATAAAAAGATAGAAGAATTAAGTGCTATGCCTGGTTACAGCAGACAGCCTATGGAAACCAAGCATACACTGATCAGTCTGAATATTACGGACGATTATTTTAAGGCAAGAAAACAGGCGGAGATTTTTGAACAGGATCTTCAGCAGAAAGATCAGGAGATGTATGATCTGAAACATGAACTGATCTCTCTTCGCATGCAGATTGAGGAAGCACAGAAGCGCGAGCAGGAAGCAATAGAACAGAAGAGTGTTCTGGAAGGCAAGAACAAAGAACTTGAAAAGCAGATTGATGAACTGCTGAAATAGAAAAAGAGGGGGGGATTACTTCGGTGATTTCCCCTTTGCAATTTTACAGGAGGTATGAGTTGAGAAGGGAAGAGATTGAACTTCTGGCACCGGCAGGCTCTTATGAGGGATTTGAGGCGGCCCTGGGAGCAGGAGCAGATGCGGTGTATGTGGGAGGTTCGGCATTTGGGGCCAGAGCCTATGCAAAGAATTTTGAAGAAGAGGAGCTTTTGCGGGCAATCGATACAGCTCATCTTCATGGAAAAAAGCTTTATCTTACAGTCAATACATTATTTAAGAACAGAGAACTGTCAGAGCAGCTGTATGAATATCTGCTTCCTTATTACAGGGAAGGACTGGATGCGGTTATTGTACAGGATATAGGAGTGTTTACTGCAATCCGGGAAATGTTTCCGGGACTTCATCTTCATGCCAGCACGCAGATGACGGTTACGGGACCGGAAGGAATGAAATTTCTGGAAGAACAGGGGGCTGCCAGAGTTGTAACGGCCAGGGAACTTTCACTGGAAGAAATCTGGAAGATGCACGAAGCCAGTCCGATAGAAATAGAGTCTTTTGTTCATGGAGCTTTATGCTACAGTTATTCAGGACAGTGTCTTATGAGCAGTATTCTGGGAGGAAGAAGCGGAAACAGGGGCAGATGTGCCCAGCCCTGCAGGCTTCCGTATGAAACGGCATTATGTGGGAAACGCTATGATGGAAAAAAGAACCTGTGTCCGTTGAGTCTGAAGGATATTTCAACGATTGAAATCCTGCCACAGATTCTGAATGCAGGAGTCGTTTCCCTGAAAATCGAGGGAAGGATGAAACAGCCGGGATATACAGCAGGAGTGACTTCGGTCTATCGTAAATATCTGGACCGCCTGTTTGAAAAAGGTGCAGATCATTACAGGGTAGAAGAAAAGGATAAGAAATATCTGCTGGATCTTTTTAACAGAGGCGGTTCCTGCAGTGGTTATTATAAACAGCAAAACGGTTCCTCTATGATGGCTTTTACCAATGAAAGGAAAACCGGCGATGTTACAGTCTCTTTAAAAAAGAAAAAAGAGAAAATACAGGGAAGTCTGATTCTGTTTCCGGGAAGTCCGGCCATTCTGAATCTGTCCTGCCGGGGAATCCATGCTTCTGCTGCAGCCGGGGAGGTTCAGTATGCGCAGAGCCAGCCGTTGACTGAGGAACGGGTACGTGTACAGATGGAGAAGCTTGGAAACACTCCGTTTGAGTGGGAGAATCTGGAAATTCAGATGGACGAAAATATTTTTATTCCCATGAAGACTTTGAATGAAACCAGACGTCAGGCTCTGGAAAGTCTGGAACAGGAACTGATAAAACCATTTAAACGGGAAGAGGTTCCCTGCGTTTCCTGGAAGACAGACCGAAAAAATAAAAAACAAACAGAAAATCTTCCGGTTTATGTTTCCTGTGAAGATATAGACACAGCTCTCGCGTTATATAAAAGAGAAGGGATACGTGGGATGTATCTCCCGTTTTCGGTCATGGAGAAATTCCTTGGAAAGGGAGCTGAACGAGGCCTGGAAATGTATCTTACCACACCACATATTATGAGAGGAGAGCTTCCGCCTGGATTTTTAGAGACTGCCCGGGAATGGCTGAGTCAGGGAATGACGGGATTCCTTGTAAGGAATCTGGAGGCGTTTGCTGCATTGAAAGAAGCTGGACTGGCAGAAAAATGTGTGCTGGACCACAGCATGTATACATGGAATGACAGAGCTGTCGCATTCTGGGATGAGCAGAATGTATTGAGAAATACCGTACCATTGGAACTTAATGAGGGAGAAATCAGACATAGAGATAACCTGCACAGCGAAATGCTGATTTATGGATATCTGCCACTTATGGTATCTGCCCAATGCGTTCATAAGAATCTTTATGGCTGTAATCAGAAAGAGGAATGGGTGTCATTGAGGGACCGATATGGTAAGGAATTTTCGGCAGTATGTTATTGCAATCCATGGAAAATGGAAAATACAGGATATTGCGGACCTTGCTATAATATCATCTATAATAGCATCCCATATGGCCTGCTGAAAGAGAAAGAACAGGTAGAGAAGCTGGGATTATGTTCTCTGAGACTTTCCTTTACTACAGAGAAACCGCAGCAGGCAGTGAAAATTTTTGATGAGTTTAAAAGTGTTTATCTGGATGGAGCCAATCCGCCGAAGAGAGACTATACTAAGGGACATTTTAAAAGAGGAGCCGAGTAAGGCATATGATTAATGTGATTGTCGAATTATCCAAATATGTGATTCTTACCCTGATGGTGATTTATACTTTCCATTGTTTCTATATGGTGAAGCAGCAGAGTGAGGAGGAAAGGAATGAATCTCTCAGACAGCAGCTGATGTTGATCTTTTTTATGGATTTCACTGCATTTATGGTAATTTATCTGAAAACAGACAGATTTCAGGTTGTACTGTTTTATATTGAAATGATGGCTTTTTTTGCAGCCCTTCAGATTGTATACAGACTGTTATATAAAAAAGCATCCATTTTATTATTAAATAATATGTGCATGTTGCTTAGTGTTGGATTTATTATGTTATGCAGGCTGGATCCTGCAACAGCTACCAGACAGCTTGTGATTGTTGCAGGAGTTAATGCAGTGGCATTGATCGTGCCGGTTCTGATCCGCAAGATGAAATTTCTGAGGGATCTGACATGGATCTACGCAGGGATTGGTGTTGTTTTACTGGCGGCAGTTCTGGTACTGGCCAGGACAAGCTATGGAGCCAAGCTTTCTCTGATGGGAATTCAGCCATCTGAGGCTATTAAGATCACATTTGTATTTTTTATGGCTGCATTGCTTCAGCGAGGCGCTGATTTCAGAAAGGTCGTTCAGGCTACAGTTATAGCAGGACTTCATGTGGGAATTCTTGTATTGTCCAGAGACCTTGGAAGCGCTGTAATCTTTTTTGTGGCATATCTGGTGATGGTTTATGTAGCATCTAAGAATGTGGGATATCTGGGCCTGGGTTTGGGCGCCGGAGCAGCAGGTTCTGTGGTTGCTTACCATCTGTTTAATCATGTAAGGCAAAGAGTGACTGCGTGGAAAGATCCCATGGCAGTTTATCAGAATGAGGGTTATCAGATCGTACAGTCGTTGTTTGCCATAGGTACAGGCGGATGGTTTGGAATGGGGCTTTGCCAGGGATCACCTGAAAAGATTCCGGTTGTAAAAAATGATTTTATTTTCAGCGCGATCTGTGAGGAACTGGGAGGAATATTTGCAATCTGCCTGATTCTGGTATGTATGAATTTTTTCCTGATGATCGTAAATATATCTCTTAAGATCAAAAAACCATTTTATAAACTGATAGCACTGGGACTGGGTACTGAATACGCTTTTCAGGTATTTCTGACTGTGGGCGGAGCTACGAAATTCATACCAATGACAGGTGTAACACTTCCATTGGTAAGCTATGGAGGAAGTTCTGTTGCAAGTACTGTGTTAATGCTGGCGATCATTCAGGGCCTGTATATTTTGAGAGAAGACGAGGACGAAGAAATTGAGAGACAACGAAGAAAGGAAGCGGCGCAAAGAGCTCAGGAAGCTGCAGAAGCGCAAAACTCAGGAAATTTCTAGGAAAAGAAGATCCCGCAACAGGGAATATACTTTTGTATCCTGCTTTTTTGTACTGATTTTTGTCAGCCTTATAGGATATCTGATTTATTTTGATCAGGTAAAAAGTGATGATTTTATTAACAGTCCTTATAATACCAGACAGGACAGCTTTTCTGATCGTGTGGTAAGGGGAAAGATCATATCATCAGACGGACAGGTGCTTGCACAGACAAACGTGTATGAAGATGGAACGGAAGAGAGAACTTATCCGTATTCTAATATATTTGCCCATGTTGTCGGATATGATACCAATGGTAAAAGCGGACTGGAATCAGAGGCGAATTTTCAGCTTCTGACCTCTCATGAGTTTTTCCTGAATCAGTTAAAAAATGAATTTAAAAATCAGAAAAATACCGGAGATTCCGTTATGACAACATTGAATGCAGATCTTCAGACCACCGCTTATAATGCTCTGGGAGACCGAAGGGGAGCAGTAGTTGCCATAGAACCTTCTACAGGAAAGATTCTGGTAGAATTAAGCAAACCTGATTTTGATCCGAATACCATTGCGGATAACTGGGATACATTGGTCAATGATCAGAACGACAGCAGTCTTTTAAACCGTGCCACCAATGGAGCATATCCGCCGGGTTCAACTTTTAAAGTGGTAACGGCATTGGATTACTTCAGAACCAAGGGGACTCTGGAGGGATTTTCCTATCTGTGTGAGGGAAGTATTACAAAAGAAGATCATACGATCCGATGTTATGGAGGAACTGTGCATGGACAGGAAGATTTTTACAGTGCCTTTGCCAATTCCTGCAACAGTGCTTTTGCAGAAATTGGAACTATGCTGGGAGGAAATTCCCTCAGAGAAACTGCAGAGAATCTGCTGTTTAATAAAAGCCTTCCTCTTGCTTCATATAAAAAGAGTACTTTCACACTTACGGGAAAATCTTCGGTGGCAGAGGTTATGCAGACAGCTATTGGACAGGGAAATACTCTTGTTTCGCCTATGCATATGGCGTTGATCACCAGTGCCATTGCAAATGGCGGTGAACTTATGAAACCATATCTGATCGATTCGGTGGTAAGCAACAGCGGTGAAACAGTGAAGACTACAGAACCTGAGAAATATAAACGTCTGATGACCACCAATGAGGCAAATCTTCTGGGAAAACTGATGAAAGGCGTTGTGGAAAACGGAACGGCTTCCGCTTTGAATGGAAGAGGCTATACAGTGGCCGGAAAGACCGGATCTGCGGAATTTGACGAGAACGGTTCCAGCCATTCCTGGTTTATTGGTTATTCCAACGTAGATAATCCGGATCTGGTGGTAGCTGTCATCGTAGAAAATGGCGGTACTGGAAGTGAAGCGGCAGTTCCTATTGCAGGACAGATTTTTGACGCATACCATTATGATAATTAAATCGAACAGAAATCCTTCGTAATGAGTGATACTCATGACGGAGGATTTTGTGTTTTTCTGGTTGCGGGTTTAAAGAAAAAGAGGTATACTATAGTCAGTTTATAATACCACGCAAAACAGGAGGGATTGCATTATGATAGAAGCAACGAGCTGTGGCGGTGTGGTAATTCATCGGGGTAAGATTCTTACATTGTATAAATCTTACAGGAACCGTTATGAGGGCTGGGTATTGCCGAAAGGAACAGTGGAAGCAGGAGAGACACATGAGCAGACTGCATTGCGTGAAGTGATGGAAGAAGCAGGTGTAAGGGCAACTATTGTGAAATATATCGGAAAGAGTCAGTACAATTTTACAGTTCCGGAGGACGTGGTTACGAAAGAGGTACACTGGTATCTGATGACTGCGGATAATTATCATAGTAAGCCCCAAAGAGAGGAGTTCTTTGTAGATTCAGGATACTATAAGTTTCATGAGATCTACCATCTGTTACGTTTTTCCAATGAGAAGCAAATTGTGGAAAAGGCTTATCAGGAATATCTGGAGATGAGAAGTAACGGACTCTGGGGAAAACAGCATAAGTATTATTAACGAAACTGGGCTGTGTTTTTACGCAGCCCTGTTTAAATTTCCGAAAAAGAGGGAATCACTGTTATATAAGACAATAATTATTGGAGAGAGGACAGGTGAATGAATGCTGAGATGGCAGGAAGGTTATCGCGTTGGCGAGAACGTCAGAAAACCAGAAAAAATAAAAAGACGACTTGATGCCGGAAAGTATGTTCATGGTATTTATCTTCTGACTCTTTCGGAGAATCCAGCTAATATAATGGATGTGATTCCGGCAGATATGCTTATACAGAAAAGCTTCTGCAGAATCTGTCCTCCTATCATCGGTATGGCAGGTGACAAAGAGGAAGCACTGGAAATGGTGAAAAATCTGGTCGATGAAGTATACAGAGCGACTGGGGCTTTTCGGATTACAGAATATATAGAAAACAGGTGAATATATGCTACATATTTTATGGCTGATCATAAAATTTATACTGATTCTGCTTGGAATTCTGTTAGGTCTTGTTTTGCTTGCGGTATTACTGATCCTGTTTTGCCCTGTAAGGTACAAAGCCTGTGTGGTGAAAGAACAGGATGACTGGAGGCAGGTCACAGGACAGGGATGTGTCAGCTGGCTGTTTCACGGAGTATCATTGAAAGCGGAATGGAGAGATGGCGAGCTGGAGACTTTTTTTCACTTATTTGGGATTCCGGTAAGTGAATTGTTGAAAAAACGAAAACAGAGAAAATCAGAACCAACAGGAAAGAAGAACAAAGAAGCTGAAATAAAATCGGGAAAGATGACAGTCCCACAGAAGAAGACAGTAAAATCAGAGGAAGATACGGCGAATCAGACAGTGGATACAGCAGAATTTTCCAGAACAGAATCAGAACAGGAAATTCACATAAAATCAGAACTGCCGAAGCAGACTCAGATACAGGAAAAACCTGATACAGAAGAATCTGAATCACCGGAAAAGAAACAAAGGCGAAATCCATTTTCAGCATTGATCTCCAGAATTAAAAATTTTTCTGAAAGAATCCGTTCGATATTACGCAATATTCGTTCAGTGTTAAAAAAAATTACCGGGAATGTCAGTTGGTGGAAGGAATTTCTGGAACATCCAAGAGTAAAAGCTGCAATTTCTCTGGTATGGAAAAATGCAAAATTTCTGCTCAGGCATGTATTACCCACAAAGACAGAAGGGACAGTGACTTTTTCCTGTGAGGATCCGGCAGTGACAGGAAGCATTCTGGCAGTCCTGGGAATGACGATTCCGTTTCATAAAAACTGCGTGGAGATTATACCGCTGTTTCAGGGAGAAAATTCTTTTAGAGGGAATATAAGTGTCAGAGGCAGAATTTATGGATTTGTATTTGTAAGAGCTGCAATAGTGATTTATTTTAATAAAAATATTAAATATGTCATAAAAAGATGGAAAACCAGGAGGGCATAAGAATGGCAAACGAGAATAATTTCAAAGAAACAGTAAATTCATTATTTAAGGGAATGGACAGCTTTATTTCTGCCAAGACAGTAGTTGGAGATGCCATTCATGTGGGGGATACGATTATTCTTCCGTTGGTAGACGTTTCCTTTGGTGTGGGAGCAGGTGCTTTTTCAGGAGAAAAGAAAGATAATGGCGGTGGCGGTATGGCCGGTAAAATGACTCCTTGTGCAGTTCTGGTGATTCAGAATGGAAGTACCAAACTTGTAAATGTGAAAAATCAGGATG
>CAKRVX010000075.1 GCA_934409175.1 uncultured Blautia sp. | reverse complement strand
GTGATCATACTTCCATCTGCTACAAGGAAACCGGACACAAAACCTATGGTCGCTACCATCAGGATAAATACTACCAGATACTTTCCAATCTCACTTTTTAATTCTCGTGGCAAACGCTTTCCTAAAGGACTTTTCATCTCTTCGTCCTCCTTTACCAGTCAAGCTCTGCGGCAGGAATCTTGTGTTCATTAATGTAGTTCTTACGGATCATGCCGTCTCTAAGATTTACTACCCGGTCTGCCATATCTTTGATGGCATCATTGTGCGTCACCATAACGATCGTGTTGCCGTATTTCTGATTTACGGTCTCAATCAGTTTCAGGATTTCTTTGGAAGTATTATAATCCAGCGCTCCGGTAGGTTCATCACATAACAGAATATCCGGATTTTTCACAATCGCTCTGCCGATAGCAGTTCTCTGCTGCTGTCCGCCGGAAAGCTGATTTGGAAGCTTTCTCTGGTGATCATAGATTCCCAATGTATGCAGCAATTCATCTACATCCAGCGGTCTATCGCTGAGATATGCCCCAACCTCTATATTCTCACGCACTGTAAGATTCGGGATCAGGTTGTACATCTGGAAAATATAACCCAGGTGTTTACGCCTGTACAAAGATAACTTCTTCTCCGACATATCCGCCAGACGCTCTCCGTCTATGATCAGATTTCCCTCATCTGCGCTGTCAATCCCACCAATAATATTCAACAATGTAGACTTACCTGAGCCAGACGGCCCCAAGAGTACACAAAACTCTCCTCTCTCTATTTCAAGATTTAACCCCTTCAGCACATCCACGCGGCTGTCACCTGCACCAAAAGATTTTTTAATACCCTGTATCTGTAAAAACATTTTTCTTCATTCCTCCCTCGTACTCTCCCTGTAGAGCAAACTTTTTATCACATAACATTCCTGATGCGCAGCAATGTTACGCTTATCTAACTTTATGTTAGTGTAAACTTACTCCCTTGTCAACCGATTTTCGAGGTTTCGTAAAATTTCGTAAATATCTTATTACTGTACACTCCCTTTGGCTTTTCATCTACACAAAAAAAGACAGTCCCACTATATTTCAATATAGTAAAAACTGTCTCTTTCTCACTTATTCTTAATGTCTGACTTCCACAAACTTCGCCCTGTTCATAAGAGGATGTGCAAGCTTAATCGCATCTTTCGGGCAAACCATTACGCATGCCCCACAATAATAACACTCACCTGGATACAAATAACAAAAGCCGGTGATCTGATGAAACAACATCTGGAAGATTCTCTGCAGTACGCCCTGTCCTGCCTGTAGATCATCTTTTCGACATATTTATTAAGCATTTCATACTTTTTGAGTGTCAAAATATATTGACTTTTCTTTTATGCCTTGCTATATTTTTCTTGATTACACATTATTATGCGGAAACTATACGATCAATCTGTCGCCTTTAAAAAGTTTACTTTTTATTACAGATATGTCTATAGATTCCCATCTGATTCAGAGAGGAATTATCATGAATACAATCAGAAAAATATATTGCAGGGCCTTTCAACAGGCATTTCACATTGCTATCCCATTTTTACCTTATCGAAAACCAAAGATTGCAGGAAGCATCAAAGAACTTCCCGAAATCATTATGCGTCATAAGTGTACCCATGTGCTGATCATCACAGACACCGGAATTGCCCGGCTGGGTCTTACCAGGCGTCTGGAGAAAACTTTGAAGGAAGCCGGTATTACTTATACCATATACGATAAAACAGTAGCTAATCCTACTACTGTAAATGTACGCGAGGCATTGCAGCTCTACCACGCAGAAGGATGTGATGCCATTATCGGTTTCGGCGGCGGTTCCAGTATGGACTGCGCAAAAGCAGTTGGTGCACGGGCAGTAAAACCGAATCAGACTCTGGCTCAAATGAAAGGAATTTTAAAAATACACAAAAAGCTCCCTCTTCTCATGGCAGTTCCTACTACTGCCGGCACAGGAAGTGAAACTACGCTTGCCGCGGTGATCACTGATGCTGACACTCGATATAAATATGCCATAAATGACTTCCCGCTGATTCCGCGATATGCAGTGCTGGATCCTAAAGTCACTTTAAGTCTGCCTCCTTTTATCACAGCAACCACAGGTATGGATGCACTGACGCACGCAGTGGAAGCTTATATCGGTAATTCCACAACTATTGATACACGAAGAGATGCTTTAAAAGCTGTAAAACTCATTTTTGAAAATATTTACACTGTCTATGAACAGGGTGATAATATCCAGGCAAGAAGAAATATGCTTCACGCTTCTTTCTATGCCGGCTGTGCTTTTACCAAATCTTATGTAGGATATGTACATGCAGTAGCCCATTCACTGGGTGGAGAATATAATGTTCCCCATGGTCTTGCCAATGCGATCCTGTTGCCTATGGTACTTCGTGAATACGGAAGCTGTATTGATAAGAAACTTCACGACCTTTCCATTGCCGCAGGGCTTGCAGATAAAAGTACACCGGATCACAAAGCTGCTGAACTTTTTATTCAGGCAATCGAAGATATGAAACGAAAATTCGGAATTGGAAATACTGTAAAAGAAATCCGTGAAACAGATATTCCAAAGTTGGCTCACTATGCAGATAAAGAAGCAAATCCGCTTTATCCTGTACCAAAGCTGATGGATGCTTCTGAACTTGAAAAATTTTACTATATGTTGATTCCCGAAATTCAGGAATAGCCTATAATGATCCCCGAAAATTATATATATTAATCCGGTTTAAGCAGATCACAATTAAAGCAGAAAATCTGCTTGATTCGGGTCAATTGTGTGTCCTACAAGGAGAATTTTATATAATGACAGAAAAAGAAATTAAAAAAATCGTCCAGAAACAACGCAGCTATTTTTACACAGGTGCAACTCTACCAGTTGAAAAAAGGCTGGAATCTTTAAAAAAATTAAAAGCCTGTATTAAAAAATATGAACCGCTTATCAATGAATCATTGAAACGGGATCTTGGAAAAAGCAATTTCGAATCCTATATGTGCGAGGTTGGACTTGTTCTCTCAGAACTCAGCTATATGATCCGACACACATCATCTTATGCCAAAGAAAAAACTGTACTGACTCCAGTTGCACAGTTCGCTTCCAGAAGCTATAAAAAGCCATCTCCCTATGGCGTAGTCTTGGTTATGAGTCCATGGAACTATCCTTTTCTGCTCACCATTGACCCACTAATTGATGCCATTGCTGCCGGAAATACCGTTGTACTGAAACCAAGTGCCTATTCTCCAAATACCAGCCGAGTGATCGAATCAATTATTGATGAATGCTTCGATCCGCAATATGTTACTGTGGTAAATGGCGGTCGTGCAGAAAATACATCTCTTCTCAATGAACATTTTGACTATATCTTTTTCACCGGGAGCCAGCATGTAGGCCGTGAAGTAATGGCAAAAGCTTCTGCGCACCTCACCCCTGTTACTCTGGAGCTCGGCGGCAAAAGTCCCTGTATTGTAGAAAAAAGTGCCAACCTGAAACTGGCAGCCAGACGAATTGTCTTCGGAAAATATCTCAACTGCGGTCAGACCTGCGTTGCACCGGATTATATCTACTGTGACAAAGAAATCAAAGATGAACTGATTCGCCAGATCAAGAAACAAATTAAGAAACAGTTCGGGACAACACCTTTAAATAACAAAAATTACGGGAAGATCATCAATGAAAAGCATTTCACACGTATCCACAACCTGATTGATCCAAATAAAATAGTCTGCGGTGGTGACAGTAATCCGAAAGCCCTGCAGATTGCACCTACTGTGATGGATAATGTTACTTTCCAGGACGCAGTCATGCAGGAAGAAATCTTCGGACCAGTCCTTCCTGTACTGACTTATGATTCACTGGATGAAGCTATTGTAAACATTAATTCTATGGCACATCCACTGGCATTATATATTTTCACTTCCAGTAAGAAAGTTGCTCAGAAAATAACCTCTCATTGCAATTTCGGCGGTGGCTGTGTAAATGATACGATCATTCATCTGGCAACCAGTGAAATGGGATTTGGCGGATTCGGCGAAAGCGGTATGGGTTCTTACCATGGTAAAGACGGTTTCAATACTTTCTCTCATTATAAGAGTATTGTAGACAAAAAAACATGGCTGGACCTTCCAATGAGATACCAGCCATATAAGAAAATTTATGAAAAGCTACTGAGAAAGTTCCTGAAATAAGGGGACTTTCTTTTATCTCCATCTATTTTCCCAAAATTTTCTTCAAAAATCCCTCATCCGATTGATACGGATTTTCGAAAAAGATATCTATTTCCCCAGGTTCTGAGGAACGGTTTTCAAATGCCGGAAAAATAAATCCACATTTCGGGTTTCCTGCATTATAGTCCTTATCTACCGGAGCTGCAGCACATACCAGAAAACTGTAAACTTCTTCAGATTCCCACTGTTCACTCTGATCTGAACCTTTCTTTGGGATATCATATATTCCATGATAAATATATATTCCAAATTCATGTCCGTGTAGATGATTGATCTTATTCGGCGCATCTTCTGTTCCGCATATTCCCTCTGCAAGCTGTTCGCAGAGAGTCTGTACCAGCAGATCATCCTTTAGTCCATACTGTGATAATGCCATCAAAAGCTTATGGATACTGTCATATGCCATATCTCCTGCCGGAAACTTGTAGCATTTTAGCTGTTCGTTTGTTTTCGAAAACGGGACTATCTTTGCCAGGTCCAGATTTACCTGCTGGTCATGTTTTCCCATATTCTTAAAGTTCACATTAAATGTATTATCTATAAATCCATCTTCATCTATGTATGCACCTGCTGCACGCACAAAGCAATTTCTGGATAATGTCATTCTGCGTGTTAATTCCAACATGTCATTTCTGTTGATCCTTGTACAATTTTCACTCATCAAAATGATTCCATCCTCCTAATATACCTTTATCACTATGACCTGTTTTATGTCCGTTTTCATCATAGTGATTCATATTTCCAAGATATCCAGGACGGCTTTCTCCTATTTTATTTCCATTTACATCGTAGTTATTCATACTGCCAAACCACCCCCGAGCAGCCCTCTCCCACTTTGTTTCCATTCGCATCATAATTCTCCATACTGCCAAACCATCCGGGGCGACTTTATCATATAAGTTTTCCTTCTGAATCATAATGCTTCATCGTTCCAAATAATCCTGGGCGACTATAACCTTTTTTACTCAATATTCACATACTCCTTCTTCATATTATGGGGAACTGTACGATTCGCTCTTTTTCCATACTCTCTGCTCTTTGCTATAATCATATTTCTCATATCTATTTTTAATTTCAAGCATCCAAATATACATATATTCTATTATTTTTCAAACATTTTCTAACTTTTTTGCAAGCAATAATACATAATATTAAAATATTTTTCTTTTACAGAAAGTTTTATTGGAACTATTGTATTTTTAATAATTTTCTAAAGTCTATACAATCCACAGATCTTAATTCAAGAAAAAATATCTAAGTATTTTTCTCATAAAAGTATATCAGAAAAAGTCTATATTCTCAATCAAAAGACTGTAATCAAGCATCAAAATCACTATAATACCTGCAAGCTTACTGTGAAAGTATAATTGTTTTATAAAAGATTGTGCATCCATCCGAAATATGATATGCTAAATTAAATCGGGAGGCGATAGAATATGAAATATAGTCTTCCAGACAGAGTCTTAAAAGACATTTTTCGTTTTGCAAAAAAATATTCCATTACAAGAGTTATTCTCTTTGGTTCACGGGCACGGGGAACTAATACGGAACGAAGCGATATAGATATTGCCGTATATGGCGGAGATTTTGATTCTTTTTACTGGGATATTAAAGAAAATGTACATTCTCTTTTAATGTTTGATGTTGTCGAAGTAGATGCTGGAATTTCAGAAGAATTAGAAGAAGAAATCAGAAAGGATGGTGTCATTATTTATGAAAAAGCTTGATAATTTTTCAAACTGCCTTACTGTACTGAAAAATGCGGATTTTAAATTTGCAGATAGTAATGAAATATACCGAACGGGTGTGATCGGACAATTTAACCTGACTTTCGAATTTGCATGGAAGGCTTTACAGGAAATACTGAAAATGCATAGTGTAGAAGAAGCAGCTACCGGTTCTCCCAGGGAAATTTTACAGCTTGGCTATAAAGTTGGTTTCATAAGCGATTCAGCCGTATGGTTGCTTATGTTAAAGAAGTGTAATACATCCGTCCATATCTATAATGAAGATGAAATTGATGAAATGCTCCTTCTTATACGTGACAGTTTCCTCCCCTGCCTTTATTCTTCTTGAAGAAACCCTAAGAAAAAAACTTGAAGAGGCAGAAAATGACTGGTCTGAACTTTAATTCGTTCATTCCAAAACATCACCCCAAAATAATAGCAAATAAAACCAATTACAATTCCATTTATTAAAAAGAACAGTCAGACATTCATTGATATGCTACCCCATATAGGACTTTTATATTTCGTTGTTCTATATGAAAGTAGCATATCATTAATCATCCAACTGTTCTTTTATTTTAATATTTCTAACTTAACTATTTCTAGCCTACAATATTATTCCAGCGTTTCCACCGCAAATAACGGCTCACCAGCCTTGATATCTCCGTTTGCGAGAAGTCTGATCCTCTGGTTGTCTTCTGGTTCTGTGTCAAGGATCGGGGAGGTGATGGATGGGGCATTGGCGGATAAAAACTCTAAGTCAAGTTTCATCATTGGCTCGCCTTTTTTCACTTTCTGGCCTTCTGTTACAAGAATTTCGAAGCCTTTTCCTTCCAGTTTTACAGTGTCAATTCCCATGTGGAGAAGCATCGGAATACCGGAATCTGTCTGGAATCCGATGGCGTGTTTTGTATCGAAAATGAACCCAACTTCACCGTCTGCAGGGGCATATACGGTACTCTTCGTTGGTGTTACGACTGCACCGTCACCCATCATTTTTCCTGCAAATCCTTCGTCAGGTGCAGTAGAAAGATCTGCTGCGATTCCGTCTACAGGACTGTAAATAATTGCTGTTTTTCTGATTTTTTCTTCTTTGACAGGTGCTGATGTCTGTGCCTCACTGCTCAGATTTCCAGTTCCCGCACCTTGATTCTGAATCTCTGCGCTGTTCTGTCCATTTGCACTTTCTGCCCCGTCATTTCCGGCTTCTGCTACAGTATTATTCTGCGTTCCCTGTACATTTTCCTGCGCCTCATCTGTAAACTCATTCGGGGCAGTCTCCAGATACTCTTCCAGTTTTGCTTTAATAACAGTTACATGAGGGCCATAGATAACCTGTATGCCCTGTCCTTTTTTCACGATTCCTCTGGAATCTGTCTGTTTCAGAAGTTCATCACGAACTCTTTCAGGTTCAGCAACTGTGATACGAAGTCTGGTTGCACAACAGTCAACATCTACGATATTTTTCTTTCCGCCAAGACCTCTGGTGATCAGTTCACTTACCGGGTCATTGGAGATTGTTACAGCTGCACCTGTTACTTTTCCGGTTCCTTTTCTTGCATTTACATCTGCTTTTGTATAAAGTTTTGTCTCTGTATCATCATCTTCACGTCCTGGAGTCCTGAAGTCAAATTTCTTGATCATAAATGTAAAGATCACATAGTACAAAATGAAATAAATAATACCAACCGGAATAATTCTCAGCCAGCTCGTCTTTGTATTTCCCTGCAGGATACCAAACAGGAACAGATCAAGGAAACCGCCTGAGAAGGTAAGTCCTACTGCAATATTCAGCATATGTGCGATCATATAAGCCGCACCTGCCAGGATTACCTGCACTACAAACAGTGCCGGAGCCACAAACAGAAATGAGAATTCCAGTGGCTCTGTGATACCTGTAAACATACATGCCAGCGCTGCAGAAAGAAGAAGTCCGCCTGCTGCTTTTTTCTTCTCAGGTTTTGCACAGCGATACATCGCCAGCGCTGCTCCCGGAAGTCCGAAGATCATAAAGATAAACTCACCAGAAAAATATCTGGTTGCGTCTGCGCTGAAATGCGCTACATTTTCAGAGTCTGCAAGCTGCGCAAAGAAAATGTTCTGTCCACCTTGTACCACCTGTCCCGCAACTTCCATGGTTCCACCTACGGCAGTCTGCCAGAAAGGCATATAGAATACATGATGAAGTCCAAAAGGGATCAATGCACGCTTGATGATACCAAAAATCAGTGTTCCAAAATAACCGCTGCCTGTCACCAAACCGCCCAGAGCATAGATTCCATTCTGAACAACCGGCCATAAAAAATACATTAAAATTCCAACAAACATATATACGATTGTGGAAATGATCGGTACAAATCTGGAACCTCCGAAAAAGGACAGTGCATTCGGAAGTATGATCTTATGAAAGCGATTGTGAAGTGCCGCAACACCAAGACCTACAATGATACCGCCAAAAACCCCCATCTGCAAAGACTGTATTCCACATACAGAAACAACTGTACCTTCCAGTACATTTCTGGCAATCTCTCCGTCAGCAGTAATCTTTCCGTTGATCAGAAGCATGGCATTAATGGCTACATTCATTACAAAGTATGCGATCAGAGCAGAAAGTGCCGCAACTTCTTTTTCTTTCTTTGCCATACCAATTGCGACACCTACCGCAAAGATCAGGGGCAGATTGTCAAACACTGCACTGCCCACCTTATTCATAATAATCAGAAGGGATTTTAATACTGTACCGCTTCCAAGGATTTTCTGCAATCCATAAGTAGCGATGGTTGTTTCATTTGTGAAGGAACTGCCGATTCCAAGCAACAGACCCGCCACAGGGAGAATCGCAATCGGAAGCATAAAAGATTTTCCCACACGCTGCAACACCCCAAAAATTTTGTCTTTCATGTTCTTTTCTCCTTTTCCTGATAGTATAGACATTGTCATCATTCTCTGATTACCTTTTCCTGCATTTTTTATAATCTGAATGATACCTGTCGTGTCTGGGAGATTAAAACCTTCTGATAAATTATTATTCCGAAATCTGCTCTAAAAATACAGAACATTACAAATGATTTTTGTGAAATCAAAAAAGCATTAACCAGTCATAAACATTAAAATAATATTCATAACCGGTTAATGCCTGCCATTCCAGTAACACACCAAAATCTACTTTGAAATATATTTGCCAAAGTGTGATTATAAATGCCCTCTGTAAACTGAATATCTCAATCATACCTGTGCTCCGGCCTTCGCCGTACATCCCATGTCCTTCATTTATATTCTGCCATCAGGAAGATAAGTCTGAGCTTCTGGGAGCTACCCATAACTTCTTATCCTGGCTTATGCCCAAACCTGAACAGGATTGGTTACCCGCAAATCTCACCATCCATTCAGAAAAACAATACTCTGATATCTGCTATATGGCTACTGTTACCGGCTACTTTCGTTATAGACAAATTTCTCTGTCATCAAAGCAGAACACATTATGGCTTTACCTGTTTGCTTCTCAGTTGCCACACTGATCACTCTCAAGCTTATTCCTGCACCGCAGGCGTCTATTATTGTGTCCGAAAGTTCCGTGCATTTAAATGCGAACATTTCTGCGATATGTGTTTTCATTGACGGTTTCCGTCTCTTCCGGATGCATCACTGTACCCAGACAGGCCATAAACACAGGTATCCCTGTGAAAATGAGCTGGAAATACCACACACCTCGAAGCACTGGCGTACTTTATTCATCGAGTTGAGCACAGGCATGGTTCAGATATTCATTTGTTATATAATTCCTGCTTCTCTCAGCATTTTATACACAAAAACAGCACTCTTTTTTCCTGCCGCTTTACTGATCTTTTTCATTGTAGGTATCCTGGAATTATCCAATTCAGGAGAGTTCAGTAGTTTTGCCCAGGAAACAATGATTCTCGCATACTCTTTTCCGCAATAAGGGCAACAGGAAACAACTTTATCCCTGCTGTATATTCGAAAACTATGGTCTGTATTAAAAATGCGCCTGCAGGAAGATTGCGTACATTTCTTTTTCATCGCACTACTCCTATTAATCCAAACAATTATCAAATACACAGAAATGCTGTGACAATTATACATATTTATAGTAGATTTGTCAATAAGATTCCGTATTATGCCATTTTTATCTTAATTGTAGAATTATCTTTTATGGAACAAAATAACCCTGAAAGACTGTATTTCTACAATCCTCCAGGGTTGTTTTTACGTTTGGACACTTTCACATTTATTTACGTGAATTTAGATTTCACTGGCTGAAACTTTCACCCTGTGATAAATCTGTCAATTATGCATTCTTCTCAGCGATTGCTGCCTGTGCTGCTGCAAGACGAGCGATCGGTACACGGAATGGTGAGCAGGATA
>CAKRVX010000074.1 GCA_934409175.1 uncultured Blautia sp. | reverse complement strand
CTTTCCGCAGCAATGATGCTTCGTTTCTCCCTTGATATGGACAAGGAAGCAGATGCAGTAGAAGCAGCAGTACAGAAGGTCCTGACAGATGGATACCGCACAGGTGACATTATGTCAGAAGGATGCAAACTGGTCGGAACAAAAGAAATGGGCGACCTGATCGCAGTAGCTCTGTAAATAAAAATTATTTATACCTGAGATTTGCCGGTTTATCTGAGTTCGGCAGATCCGGGTATCGGATAAACTTAAGTAGAAGAAAAGAGGAAATAAAAAAATGAGAAGTGATGCAGTAAAAACAGGCACACAGCAGGCACCTCATCGTTCCCTGTTTAATGCTCTTGGAATGACAAAAGAAGAAATGGACAGACCTCTGGTAGGTATCGTAAGCTCCTATAATGAGATCGTACCAGGCCATATGAACCTTGACAAGATCGCACAGGCGGTAAAACTTGGCGTAGCAATGGCAGGCGGTACACCTGTTATGTTCCCGGCAATCGCTGTCTGTGATGGTATTGCAATGGGACATGTTGGAATGAAATACTCTCTGGTTACCAGAGACCTGATCGCAGATTCCACAGAAGCCATGGCAATGGCACATCAGTTTGATGCTCTGGTTATGATCCCGAACTGTGACAAGAACGTACCTGGACTTCTGATGGCAGCAGCCAGACTGAATGTTCCGACTGTATTTGTAAGTGGCGGTCCGATGCTTGCCGGACATCTGAACGGACACAAGACAAGTCTTTCCAGCATGTTCGAAGCAGTTGGTGCTTATGCAGCAGGCAAACTTGATGAAGAGGGTCTGACAGAATGTGAAATGAAAACATGTCCTACCTGTGGATCCTGTTCCGGTATGTACACAGCAAACTCCATGAACTGTCTGACAGAAGTTCTTGGTATGGGCCTGAAAGGAAACGGAACCATTCCTGCTGTATATTCCGAACGTATCCGTCTTGCAAAACATGCAGGTATGCAGGTTATGGAAATGTACAGAAAGAATATCCGTCCGAGAGATATTATGACAAAAGAAGCAATTCTTAATGCTCTGACTGTAGACATGGCACTTGGATGTTCTACAAACAGTATGCTTCATCTTCCGGCTATTGCTCATGAGATCGGAATGGACTTTGATATCAGCTTCGCAAATGAGATCAGCGCAAAGACTCCGAACCTCTGCCACCTTGCACCTGCAGGTCCGACATATATGGAAGATCTGAATGAAGCAGGCGGTGTATATGCAGTTATGAACGAACTGAATAAAAAAGGACTTCTTCATACAGAGTGCATGACAGTTACAGGCAAGACAGTAGGCGAGAATATCAAAGACTGTGTAAACTTAAATCCTGAAGTTATCAGACCAATTGACAATCCATACAGCCAGACAGGCGGACTTGCAGTTCTCAAAGGTAACCTTGCACCAGACGGTGGTGTTGTAAAACGTTCTGCAGTTGTAGAGGAAATGATGGTTCACGAAGGACCTGCAAGAGTCTTTGACTGTGAAGAAGATGCAATCGCAGCGATCAAAGGCGGTAAGATCGTAGAAGGCGACGTTGTCGTTATCCGCTATGAAGGACCAAAAGGTGGTCCTGGAATGCGAGAGATGCTGAATCCGACATCTGCAATTGCAGGTATGGGACTTGGTTCCTCCGTAGCTCTGATCACAGACGGACGTTTCAGTGGTGCATCCAGAGGAGCATCCATTGGACACGTTTCACCGGAAGCAGCAGTTGGCGGCCCGATCGCATTTGTTGAAGAAGGCGACATCATCAGCATCAATATTCCGGAACTGAAACTGGAAATCAAGGTATCTGATGAAGAGATGCAGGCAAGAAAAGCAAAATGGCAGCCTCGTGAGCCGAAGGTAACCACAGGATACCTTGCAAGATATGCTGCAATGGTAACCTCTGGAAACAGAGGTGCGATCCTCGAAGTACCAAAAGCAAAATAACAAATATACAAAATACCTTCAAAGCTAGGAGGAAAGACAAGATGCAGCTTACAGGTGCTGAAATCATCGTTGAATGTTTAAAAGAACAGGGCGTTGACACTGTTTTCGGATATCCGGGCGGTGCTATCCTGAATGTATATGACGCCCTTTATGAATACAAAGACCAGATTACTCATGTGCTGACTTCCCATGAGCAGGGAGCTTCCCATGCAGCTGACGGATATGCAAGAGCTACCGGTAAAGTCGGTGTATGTCTTGCAACTTCCGGACCTGGAGCAACCAATCTGGTAACAGGAATCGCGACTGCATATATGGATTCCGTACCAATGGTAGCCATCACATGTAACGTAGGAACCCCGCTTCTTGGAAAGGACTCTTTCCAGGAAGTTGATATTACCGGAATCGTAATGCCGATCACAAAGCACAGCTTTATCGTAAAAGACATTACTACTTTGGCAGATACTATACGCAGAGCTTTTAATATTGCAAAGAGTGGACGTCCGGGTCCCGTTCTTGTGGATGTGACTAAGGATGTGACAGGTGCGAAATATGAGTATACTGCAAGACGTCCGGCAGCTATACTGCCAAAGACAGATACGATCAGAGAAGAGGATATTGATACAGCAGTACATATGATCCTGGAGTCAGAAAAACCGTTTATTTTTACAGGCGGTGGTACTATTATTTCCGAAGCATCCCAAGAAGTGAGAGAACTGGCACACAGGATCGATTCACCGGTATGCGACAGTCTTATGGGAAAAGGCGGATTTTCGGGCGAGGATCCATTATATACAGGAATGCTTGGAATGCATGGAACAAAGACGTCTAATCTCGGAGTATCCGAATGCGATCTTCTGATCGTACTTGGTGCCAGATTCAGTGACCGCGTGACTGGAAATACAAAAACTTTTGCAAAAAAGGCCAAAATTCTTCAGATTGATGTGGATGCTGCTGAAATTAATAAAAATATCCTGGTAGATGCGTGTGTGATTGGGGATGAGAAAGAAATTCTGAAGCTTATCCTTGAGAAGCTCCCACAGCAGAAACATTCCAAATGGACGGCACATATCGATGAACTGAAAGAAAAATATCCGTTAAGATATGATCATTCCCAGCTTACGGGGCCATACATTATCGAGAAACTTTATGAGCTGACAAAAGGAGATGCCATCATTACCACAGAAGTAGGTCAGAATCAGATGTGGGCAGCTCAGTATTTCAAATATAAAGAACCAAGAACATTCCTTTCTTCCGGTGGATTAGGTACAATGGGATATGGACTTGGGGCAGCAATTGGTGCGAAGATGGGAAGACCGGACAAAACTGTGGTAAATATCGCAGGTGACGGATGCTTCCGTATGAATATGAATGAGATTGCGACAGCAGTTCGCTGCGGCAAACCATTAATTGAAATCGTATTGAACAACCATGTACTTGGAATGGTACGTCAGTGGCAGACATTGTTCTATGACCACAGATATTCCCATACAATTTTAAATGATTCCGTTGATTTTGTGAAACTGGCAGAGGCTATGGGTGCAAAAGCAATCCGCATCAGCTCCATGGAAGAAGTGGAACCAGCTTTGAAAGAAGCTCTTGCATGTCCGGGACCTATTGTACTTGACTGCATGATCGACCAGGATCTCAGTGTATTTCCAATGGTACCGGCAGGCGCAAGCATTGATGACATTTTTGACGAGGAGGACATGAAAAACGATGAGCAGAGTGTATAATTTTTCCGCAGGACCGGCTGTACTGCCGGAAGAGGTATTAAAAGAAGTTGCAGAAGAGATGATGGATTATCAGGGAACTGGTATGTCTGTAATGGAAATGAGCCACAGAAGTGCTGATTTCCAGAAGATCATTGATGAAGCAGAGCAGGATCTGCGTGACCTGATGAAAATTCCGGATAACTACAAGGTATTATTCCTTCAGGGCGGAGCTTCCCAGCAGTTTGCGGCAATTCCGATGAACCTCATGAAGAATAAAGTTGCTGATTACATTGTTACAGGACAATGGGCAAAGAAAGCATATCAGGAAGCACAGAAATATGGAAAAGTAAATAAGATTGCTTCTTCCGAGGATAAAACATTTTCTTATATTCCTGATTGCAGTGACCTTCCGATCAGCCCTGATGCAGATTATGTATACATTTGTGAAAACAACACAATTTACGGAACAAAATTCAAAAAACTTCCTAATACAAAAGGTAAAACTCTGGTAGCAGACGTTTCTTCCTGCTTCTTATCTGAGCCGGTTGATGTATCTAAATATGGAATCATCTATGGCGGTGTACAGAAGAACATAGGACCTGCAGGTATGGTAATCTCTATTATCAGAGAAGACCTGATTACAGACGATGTTCTGGAAGGCACTCCAACTATGCTGAAATTTAAAACACAGGCTGATGCCGGTTCTCTTTACAACACACCGAACTGCTACTGCATCTATGTATGCGGTAAAGTCTTCAAATGGCTGAAGAAAATGGGTGGTCTGGAAGAAATGAAGAGACGCAACGAAGAGAAAGCAAAGATTCTCTATGATTATCTGGATCAGAGCAAACTCTTCAAAGGAACAGTCGTAGCAAAAGACCGTTCTCTTATGAACGTACCGTTCGTAACAGGTGACAAGGATATGGATGCCAAATTTGTAAAAGAAGCAAAAGAGGCAGGACTTGTAAACTTAAAAGGACACCGTACAGTAGGCGGTATGCGTGCAAGCATTTATAATGCTATGCCGAAAGAAGGCGTAGAAGCACTGGTTGCATTCATGAAAAAATTCGAGGAGGAAAATGCATAATGTATCAGTATCATTGCCTGAATCCTATTGCTGCAAAAGGCCTGGAGCTTTTTGGAGAGGATTATAAAAAAATAGAAACACTGGAAGAAGCAGATGCAGTTTTAGTAAGAAGTGCAAAAATGCATGATATGGAACTTCCGGAAAGCGTAAAAGCAATCGCCCGTGCAGGTGCAGGTGTTAACAATATTCCTGTTATGGACTGCGCAGAGAAAGGTATTGTAGTATTCAATACACCAGGAGCAAATGCCAATGGAGTGAAGGAGCTGGTTCTGGCAGGAATGCTTCTGGCATCCCGTGATATCGTAGGAGGTATTGAGTGGGTTGCCAAAGAGAAAGACCAGGAAGATATCGATAAACTTGCAGAGAAACAGAAGAAACAGTTCGCAGGATGCGAAATCATGGGTAAGAAGCTCGGTATTATTGGCCTGGGAGCTATCGGAGCAATGGTTGCAAACGCTGCTTCTGCACTTGGAATGGAAGTTTATGGATATGACCCGTATATCTCCATTGATGCTGCATGGAACCTTTCCCGCACCATCAAACATATTAAGAGCCTGGATGAGATTTATTCTCAATGTGATTACATAACTATTCATGTACCGCTTCTTGACAGCACACGAGGAATGATCAATAAAGAAGCATTTACAAAAATGAAAGACGGTGTAGTACTTCTGAACTTTGCCCGTGACCTTCTGGTTGATGAGAACGCTCTGATTGAAGCATTAGAGAGCGGAAAAGTTAAAAAATATGTAACAGACTTTGCTAACCATACAGTAGCTGGACGCGAGGGAATCCTGGTAACTCCGCACCTTGGAGCATCTACAGAAGAATCCGAAGAAAACTGTGCAGTAATGGCAGTAAAAGAGGTGAGAGACTTCCTTGAGAACGGAAATATCAAGAACTCTGTAAATTTCCCGAACTGTGATATGGGAACATGTGTAGCAGTAGGACGTATCGCTATCTGCCACAAGAATATCCCGAATATGATCAGTCAGTTCACCAAGATTCTTGGTGCAGAAGGCTTGAATATCGCAGATATGACAAACAAGAGTAAAGGCGAATACGCTTACACCTTGATCGATCTGGAAAGCGCAGCTTCCAAAGAAGCACTGGATGAACTGAAAGCAATTGAAGGTGTTTCTAAAGTCCGTGTAGTAAAATAGTAAATAAGGATCTGTAAAATATAAAGGTCTCGTTTTAATTGCGGAAAGTAATAAGCAACAGACGGAAAAAGAGGAAGTCCTCTGGCAGTGCCAGGGACTTCCTTAAATGTTTTTTGAGAAAATTAAATTAATTAACACCTCTTGATTTCATAAAATCAAGAACTTCTTCTTTTGTGGACATTACACGAAGGGCACCTTTACGTGTAGTAATAAGAGAAGCTGCAGCATTTGCAAATGTAAGCAGTTCTTTTAAGTTCTCTTCTGTCAGATTTTCCAGTCCGTGTTCCAGAACATAGTTCAGGGAGCTTGCACAGAAAGTATCACCTGCGCCTGTAGTCTCGATTGTGTGTTCCTGAAGGAAAGGAGCAGCCTCTACTTTCATATCTTTGTAGTAAGCACGGCTTCCGTCTTTTCCAAGGGTGATGAGAATAAGCGGAATGTTGTATTTTTCTTTCAGAAGTGCGGCACCCTTATCATAGTCGGTAGTTCCGAACAGGAATTCTACTTCATTATCAGAAATTTTCAGGATATCACATTTGCCAAGACCATATTCAATTTCTGCTTTCGCATCATCCAGAGATTTCCATAATGGTGGACGCAGGTTCGGATCGAAGCTTATGATACATCCGGCTTCTTTTGCAACGTCGATAGCATAACGGGTTGCTTCGCGGACTCCTTCATGAGTAGAAGAAAGAGTTCCGAAGTGGAAGATTTTGGAATCTCTGATCAGATCTTCCTGAACTTCATCTTTGGTGAGCATCATATCTGCACCTGGATTGCGATAGAAAGAAAAATCTCTGTCTCCGTCCGGATAAGTATGTACGAATGCCAGTGTTGTATGTATTTCGTTGTCGATTACAAGATTGCGAGTGTCGATTCCTACTTCCTCTACAGCATTTTTTAGCTGAGTTCCGAACATATCATTTCCAACTTTTCCGATGAATGCAGTCTTTTTGCCGAGTTTCTCAAGCATTGCAAGTACGTTGCACGGAGCACCGCCTGGATTTGCTTCCAACAGTGGATTTCCCTGTGCACTGGTTCCATTTTCAGTAAAATCAATAAGTAATTCGCCTAATGCAGTTACATCAAAGGCTTTGTTTCCCATTTTTTGTATCCTCCTTGTAGTGACGAAAGAATCATAGCGTCCAGAACAAGATTCTTTTCATGATTTGATAACATAAATTTAGCGCAGGACCGGGAATTTGTCAAACAATTTCCTTTATTTTTTTGTGCAAAAATGCTAAAATGAAACTAACTTAATTTGTAATTGTCTGCAGTTATCTGGTCATAATTGTGAAAATATGGAATAGCTGTGATTACTTGCAGAGAATGTTTTGGAATATGTCAGATAAAGTTATTGCGGACAGGTAACAAAGAATGACTTCGACAACAGGGGAGGTACACGGTTATGGACGAAAAATTATATGGCTATATGAACTGGCCCAGAATAGAGGCGATTGTATACGGGGAAGAGACATCTCCCAGAGATGTGATGGGACCGAGGATTACACAGGATGGTGTTCTGGTACAGGGATTTTTTCCGGATGCGGAAGAGGTAAGTGTCATTAGCGGAAAGAAGACATATATCTGTGAAAAGGAAGACGAGGCAGGGTATTTCGCAGCATTACTGCCTGTCCGAAAGGTGCCGGAATATAAGTTTCGTGTCAAGGTGGGCGAGACCGTGACGGAGAGTTATGATCCATATGCTTTTGCCTGTCAGATCACAGAGGAAGAGGAAAAAGCTTTCTGCGCAGGTGTTTATTATGAGGCGTATAAGAAACTGGGTGCACACCCAATGGAGATCAATGGTGTAAAGGGAACTCTTTTTGCTGTTTGGGCTCCGAATGCTGTGAGCGTAAATATTGCGGGAGATTTTAACGGATGGATCGGACGTGCAACAATCATGCACCGTATGCCGATGTCGGGTATTTTTGAATTATTTGTTCCCGGAGTTGAGGCGGGAACTCATTATAAATATGAAATAAAGGTAAAGGGCGGCGAGGTTCTGTTGAAAGCTGACCCATATGGAAACAGTGCAGAACATGATATGGAGGGAGCATCTATTGTAGCTGATATAAGCAGTTTTAAATGGAATGATGCAGACTGGATGAAAGAGCGTTCCAGATTCGACGACAGGAAGCAGCCAGTTTCTGTTTACGAGACTTCCCTGGAGGACTGGGAATCAGCAGAAGAACTGGTGGAATTTCTGGCAGAGGAGGATTTTACGCATGTGGAGCTTCATCCGGTAATGGAATATCTGGAGGATATTACCGGTGGATATTCTACTTATGCATATTATGCGCCGACTTCCAGATTTGGTAGTGTGTCGGATTTCCAGAAACTGGTGGATGAATTACATCAGGCGGGAATCGGTGTAATCCTTGACTGGACACCTGCACAGTTCCCGCGTTACGCATCAGGACTTGAGAAGTTTGACGGAACTCCTCTTTATGAAAAACAGAATCCGGCAGAGGCTATTCATCCATTTTGGGGAACTTTGCTTTACAATTATGGAAGTCCGATGGTCAAAGATTTCCTGATCTCCAATGCATGCTTCTGGGCGGAGGTTTATCATGCAGATGGCCTGCGCATGGATGATGTAGATGCTATGCTGTATCTGGATTATGGCAGAAATCAGGGAGAGTGGACTCCGAATATTTATGGAACGAATGAGAATCTGGACGCTCTGGAATTCCTGAAACACCTGAACTCTGTGATTAAGAAGAGAGATCCGGGATTGCTTCTGATCGCCCAGGAGGATGGACTGTGGCCGGAACTGACAGACAGTGTGGAAAATGACCATCTTGGTTTTGACTATAAATGGAGCGGTGGATGGACAAAAGATTTGCTGGAATATCTGAGCAAGGATCCGGTTGATAGAAAAAATTATCATGATCAGCTGACTGTGTCTATGCTCTATGCATACTGTGAACATTATATCCTGACTCTCGGCAGCAGGGATGTAGGCACTTTGAAAGATTTTGCAGACAAACTGCCTGGAACAGAAGAACAGAAGAATGCACAGATCAGAGAGGCATATGCTTATATGATGCTTCATCCGGGATGTAAGATGATGGCACCGGATAAAGATATGCCAAAAGAACTGGAGTTATATATCAAAGATCTTAATAACATGTATCTGGCCCATCCTGCTCTTTATCAAATGGATGATCAGTATGATGGATTTGAGTGGATCCAGTTAATGAAATATGAGGAGAATGTAGTGGCGTTCTTAAGAAAGACAGAGAAGCCGGAAGAGACCATTCTGGCTGTCTGCAATTTCGCGGCAATCCCGTATGAGAACTATCAGGTTGGCGTACCTTTTGCCGGTAAATATAAAGAAATCTTTAACAGTGATGATAAGAAATACGGCGGTGAAGGTATGGTAAATATCAGAGCTAAAGCTGCAAAGAAAGCAGAATGTGATGAGAGAGAATATTCTATTACAGTAAAACTTCCGGCACTCAGCGTAACAATTTTTACCTGCGCACCGGAAGAAGAACCAAAAGAGAAGAAAGCAGCGGAAAGTCAGATTAAGAAGTCAATTACCAAAGCAAGAACTGCACGTAAGGCTGCTGCGAAAACAAAAGCAGCTGTCAAAACTGCAGTGAAACCGGTGACAAAAAAAGTAACAAAAGCAGCACCAAAAGTAACGAATGAAACAGAGGTAAAAATAGTACCAGAAATTGAAACAGGAAAGGAAGCGTTAGTGGAGAAAACAAGGGAATCCCGTAAAGCTCCTGTAAGGAAAACTACTGTTAAAACAAAGAACGCTGCAAAAAAGCCAGCGAAACCTGTAGCAAAAGAAGTGACAAGGGTCGAATCTAAAACACCAGTTAAAAAGGACTTGACAGAGAAGAAATAATATTATAAACTAGATGCTGTGGCTGTCAGAGAGTTGTTAAATTCTGACAGATTACAGCATAAGCTGAAATAGCTCAGTCGGTAGAGCACTTCACTCGTAATGAAGGGGTCGTGAGTTCGAGTCTCATTTTCAGCTTGTTTGAAAAAGCTCCTAAAATTAAATGTTTTAGGAGCTTTTATACTACACAAGAAAGATAAAATCCCCTGATTGTCAGTCACGTGCAATCAGGGGATTGATTTATGCAGGGATTAAATCTGTTCAACTTTCAGAAGGTTTGTATTACCGGTACTTCCATTTACTACTCCTCCAGTAAGAACAAGATTATCGCCTGTTTTCAAGGGGAATACTTCTTGAACTTTTGAAAGGTCGTGTTGGAACATTGCCTCCATGGAATCAAATTTACCACACAGAATTGGGATTACGCCCCAGCTCAGATTAAGTTTTCGCCAGCCCCTTTCAGAATACGTCATGCCAATGATATCTACAGGACAGCGAAACCTGCTGACCATTCGGGCTGTATGTCCAGACAGGGAGTTTACAATGATAAATTTGGCTTTCAAATCTGTAGCCATGGCACAGGCTGAGTGTGAAACAGCATCCAGATTATTATTTATTGCAAATTCGGCTGTCTTAAAAC
>CAKRVX010000073.1 GCA_934409175.1 uncultured Blautia sp. | reverse complement strand
AAGCCTATTCTTGAAAAACAGGCAGATTAGTGTTATGGTACATTCTAACAACAACGAATGGAGGAATTGCTGATGAACCTTGATAATAAAAAGCCCGGCAGAAAACCGCTTTACGTATATTATATCATCGTAGCAGTTATCATCATCCTTCTGAATGTACTTCTTCTTCCTGCTCTTGAAGGAAGAAAAGTTCAGACAACAGACTACAGTACATTTCTGACAGGAGTAGAGAAAAATTATGTAAAAACAGTAGAGATTCAAGAGGATTATATCTATTATGTAGCAGAAAGTAATGGGAAAGAACTTTATTGCAGAACAGTAAAGATGAACGATCCGGATCTGGTTGACCGTCTGCATGATGCAGGCGTGAAATTTGGTGCGTCAGCACCGCAGCAGACATCAATCTGGGTAAGTCTTCTTGCTGGTTATGTGCTTCCGATCGTAATCTTTGTTCTTCTTGGCCGCTGGCTGAGCAAGAAGATGATGAGTTCCATGGGCGGTGGTCCTGGAGGAGCGATGTCCTTTGGTAAAAGTAATGCCAAGGTATATGTAAAATCATCCACAGGAATTAAATTTTCAGATGTGGCTGGTGAAGATGAAGCCAAGGATCTGCTGAAAGAAATTGTAGATTATCTTCATAATCCGCAGAAGTATAGAGAGATTGGTGCTTCCATGCCGAAAGGTGCGCTCCTTGTAGGCCCCCCGGGTACAGGTAAAACTCTTCTGGCAAAGGCAGTAGCAGGTGAGGCCGAGGTACCTTTCTTTTCCATCTCCGGTTCTGAATTTGTGGAGATGTTTGTTGGTATGGGTGCTGCCAAAGTACGAGATCTGTTTAAACAGGCCAATGAAAAAGCACCATGTATCGTATTTATCGATGAGATTGATACGATCGGTAAGAAGCGTGATGGAGCCGGATTCTCCGGCGGCAATGATGAACGTGAGCAGACACTGAATCAGCTGCTCACAGAGATGGATGGTTTCGATGGATCCAAGGGTGTGGTGATTCTGGCCGCTACCAACAGACCGGATTCTCTGGACCCGGCATTGCTTCGTCCGGGACGTTTTGACAGACGTATTCCTGTTGAACTTCCGGATCTGAAAGGACGTGAAGAAATCCTGAAGGTTCATGCGAAGAAGATCAAGATTGCAGATTCTGTAAGATTTGATGATATCGCAAAGGCTGCGGCTGGTGCTTCAGGTGCAGAACTTGCCAATATTGTAAATGAAGCGGCACTTCGTGCAGTACGTGACGGCAGAAAATTTGCCACACAGGCTGACTTTGAAGAGAGTATTGAAGTTGTTATTGCAGGATATCAGAAGAAAAACCGTGTTCTTTCCAATAAGGAGAAGCTGATCGTAGCCTACCATGAAATTGGTCATGCCCTGGTTGCTGCCAAGCAGACAGAGTCAGCGCCTGTTCATAAGATCACCATTATCCCACGTACTTCAGGTGCACTGGGATATACCATGCAGGTAGATGACGGGGATCATTACCTTATGACAAAAGATGAACTGCAGAATAAGATTGCTACGTTTACAGGTGGTCGTGCAGCAGAGGAACTGATTTTCCATTCTATTACTACAGGTGCGTCCAATGACATCGAACAGGCGACCAAGCTTGCCAGAGCCATGATTACCAGATATGGTATGAGTGAAGACTTTGATATGGTTGCCATGGAGAATGTGACTAATCAGTATCTGGGTGGAGATTCCAGTTTAAGCTGTTCTTTTGAGACACAGACTCTTCTGGATAAGAAAGTAGTGGAACTTGTAAAGAGCGAACACCAGAAAGCACTGAAAATTCTTCAGGATAATATTGGAAAGCTTCACGAGCTTGCCAAATATCTCTATGAGCATGAGACAATCACAGGAGAAGAATTCATGAAGATTCTGAATGCACCTCTTCCGACTGTAAATACAGAGAAGCAGGCTGTGACAGAGGAATAAGGATTAATAAGATGATGTACAGCTGTGAGCGAAGTGAACAGCAATAAAAGCAGCAGGGGAGTAGCCCCTGCTGCTTTTGCATGTTGTAAAATAATTATTCTTCGGTTATAATGGGAACATTGAAAGTGTGGAAAAAGAAAGATATATAATGGGAAAGAAGGGATGATATGAATTGCCGTACTGCAGAGGGAATGGTGAACAGATATATCAGTCACGATCTTCCGATAGATGAGATGGAAGATTTTCTGGATCATATTCAGAATTGTCCCTCATGTTATGATGAACTGGAGACTTATTTTATTGTTCATGAAGCAATGCAGCAGCTGGATGAGAACAGCAGTGGTTCAGTTCTGGATTTCAAAGATCTTCTGGAACAGGATATCAGGAGGTCAAGAAGATATATCCGTAAGAAAAAACTGTACCGGTTCTGTGCAGGAGCTTTGATATGTTCTTTGATCATAGCACTGGCAGCTTTCCTGGTTTATGTAATGATGCAGACAGTGCGTGTTTTATAAGAAATTCTGTGAAATATGACAGATTTTGCAGAAAAAGAATAAGAACTGTAAAATGAAAAGATACTGGAGGATATTATGAGTGAAAAATTATTACTGATCGACGGACACAGCATACTGAACAGAGCGTTTTACGGGCTGCCGGATCTGACCAATTCAGAAGGAAAGCATACAGGAGCTGTCTATGGATTCCTAAATATCCTTTTCCGGATTCTGGAGGAGGAGAAACCACAGTATCTGACAGTAGCATTTGATCTTCATGTGCCTACATTCAGACATAAGATTTATGATGCATACAAGGGCACACGTAAGCCCATGCCGGAAGAACTCAGACAGCAGGTGCCGCTGATAAAGGAAATGCTGCATGCCATGAACGTAAATATCGTTACATTGGAGGGATATGAGGCAGATGACATTTTGGGAACTCTGGCCAGAAGAAGTGAAGCGAAAGGAATGGATGTAACCATTCTTTCGGGAGACAGAGACCTGTTGCAGCTTGCCACAGAAAAAGTCATGATCCGTCTTCCAAGAACTGTGCGAGGAAAGACAACAATCGAAGACTTCCATACAGAGCAGGTTATTGAAAAATATCAGGTGACTCCGCTGCAGATCATAGATCTGAAGGCTCTGATGGGGGACAGTTCTGACAATATTCCGGGAATTCCGGGGGTAGGAGAGAAAACTGCTACAAAGATCATAGGACAGTTTGGAACCATCGAGAACGCTCATGATCATCTGGAGGAGATCAAACCAAACAGAGCGAAAGAATCTCTGCGGGAACACTACGATATGGCACAGCTGAGTAAAACTCTGGCAACGATTAATACAGACAGTCCTGTGAAGTTTTCTTATGAGCAGGCGGAACTTAAAAATCTTTATACAAAGGAAGCTCTTGTTCTGTGCAGACAACTGGAATTTAAAAATCTTCTGTCGCGTTTTGACATAGAAGCAGTGCAGGAAGAACAGCGGATTCAGGAATTTTTTACCTGTGTAGATCTGTCCGGATGCGAGACTTTATTTCAGAAAGCCGGAACACAGGATTGTGTGGGGGTTTCTCTGATTGCAGAGAATGGACAGGTTTTCGGAGCAGGTCTGGCATTAAGCAGGGAAGAGGTCTATTATATTCCTGTGGAAGGCCTCATCACTCAGGCATATCTTTGCAAAAAAACAGAAGAGCTTTTCCAGAAAACAAAAGTCTGTGCACTGGACATCAAGGGAATCCTTAAATATGTAACTGTGCAGGATTGTGCAGAGATATTTGATGCGGGGGTGGCAGCATACCTGTTAAATCCACTGAAATCTTCTTACACTTATGAGGATATGGCAAAAGAATATCTGGACGGACAGCTTCTGCCTTCAAGAGAAGAGCTTCTGGGGAAAATGACCTGGGAGAAGGCATGGCAGGAAGGAGCAGAAGGGCTGCCGGCAGCTGCCTGCTACAAGGCATATACTGCGCTGGCATGCAGCGGACCAATGTGTGAAGCATTAAAAAATGCAGATATGTGGAACGTATATACTCAGATTGAGATTCCTCTTATTTTCACATTGGATTCTATGGAAAAATGCGGAATCCGCGTAAAGGGAGAAGAGTTGAAAAGTTATGGTGAGAAGCTGAATATCCGCATTTCTGAACTGGAGAAACTGATCTGGCAGCAGGCAGGAGAAGAGTTCAATATTAATTCTCCGAAGCAAATGGGCGTGATCCTGTTTGAAAAAATGGGAATAAAAGGCGGAAAGAAGACCAAGACAGGGTATTCCACGGCAGCGGATATTCTGGAAAAACTGGCACCGGAGTACCCGATCATCAGGGATATTCTGGAATATCGGCAGCTTGCCAAGCTGAAATCTACTTATGCAGATGGTCTGGCGAATGTGATCGCAGAAGATGGAAGGATTCATTCTACTTTTAATCAGACAATTACAGCTACAGGAAGAATCAGCAGTACAGAGCCTAACCTTCAGAATATACCGGTAAGAATGGAACTGGGACGACTGATCCGTAAAGTATTTGTCCCGGAAGATGGGTATGTGTTTCTGGATGCGGATTATTCTCAGATTGAACTTCGTGTACTGGCACATATGTCAGGGGATGAGAAACTGATTCAGGCATACAGGGAGGCACAGGATATTCACAGGCTGACGGCATCCCAGGTGTTCCATGTTCCATTTGACGAGGTAACTTCTCTGCAGAGACGGAATGCAAAGGCAGTAAACTTCGGGATCGTGTATGGAATCAGTTCTTTCGGACTGAGCCAGGATCTGAGCATTACCCGGAAAGAAGCGGCAGATTATATTGAAAAATATTTTCAAACTTATCCGAAGATCAAGGGATTTTTGGACAGGCTGGTAGAACAGGGAAAAGAAAAGGGGTATGTGTCTACCATGTTTGGCAGACGCAGACCTGTGCCGGAGCTGAAATCCAGCAATTTCATGCAGCGCTCTTTCGGTGAACGTGTAGCCATGAATTCTCCTATTCAGGGAACAGCTGCGGATATTATTAAGATTGCCATGAACCGTGTATACAGACGCCTGAAAGAAGAAGGATTGAAATCCCGTCTGGTGCTTCAGGTTCACGATGAGCTTCTGATTGAAACATATAAAGAAGAAATCGAAGAGGTTTCCCATATTCTGAAGGAAGAGATGAAAGGTGCAGCACAGCTTTCTGTGGAGCTGGAAGTAGATATGCATCAGGGAAATAACTGGTATGAGGCGAAATAAATGATTACGATAGGGATTACCGGCGGAGTAGGTGCCGGAAAAAGTACAGTACTTGATTTTCTGGAAGAGAAATATCAGGCTTATGTGATGAAAGCAGATGAAATCGGTCATCTGGTAATGGAACCAGCGCAGGAATGCTATGAACCGGTTATTGCATTATTTGGAAAACAGATCATAAAAAATGATAAAACTATTGACCGCAGGCAGGTTTCGGATGTAGTATTTTCACATCCGGATATGCTGGATAAGTTAAACAAGATCATTCATCCGGCTGTAAAACGGTATATCCGTAGACAACTGGAACAAAAAAAACAGCAGGGTCAGAAGATATGCGTGGTGGAAGCCGCACTTCTTCTGGAGGATCATTACCAGGAATTCTGCGATACCATATGGTATATCCATACGGATCAGGAAATTCGGATTCAAAGACTGATGGACAGTCGGGGATATACCAGGGAGAAATCCATAAGTATCATTGCCAGTCAGGCGCCGGAAGAATTTTTCCGGGCAAATGCAGATTATGTGGTGGTAAACAACACGGATCTGAGAGAAACCTGGCAGCAGATAGAGGAAGGAATCAGAAAATATGAGACTTTGTAGCATTGCCAGCGGCAGCAGTGGAAACTGTATTTATGTGGGTTCCGATGATACACATCTTCTGGTAGATGTGGGAATCAGCGGAAAACGTATTGAACAGGGACTGAATGAGCTGGAGCTGACAGGGAAGGATATTGACGGGATTCTGATCACCCATGAACACTCAGATCATATTAAGGGGCTGGGGGTAGTGGCACGGAAGTATCAGATTCCTATTTATACAACAGGTGGAACTGTGGATGCATTGTCCCGGATGAATCTTGGCAAGATTCCAGAAGGAATCTTTCATGAAATCCGGGAGGATGAACCATTTGAGATTAAGGATCTGACGATCAATCCATTTACGATCCCTCACGATGCGGCACAACCAGTCGGTTACCGTGTAGAGTGCGGGGATCAGTCAGTGGGAATCGCTACAGACCTTGGCAAATATAATGAATACATAATCAGTAATCTTCAGAATCTGGATGCGCTGCTTCTGGAGGCAAATCATGATATCCGTATGCTTCAGGTAGGAAAATATCCTTATTATCTGAAGCAAAGGATTCTGGGAGACAGAGGGCATCTTTCCAATGAAAATGCAGGCAGGCTTTTATGCAGGCTTTTGCATGATAATATGAAAGCTATATTCCTGGGACATTTAAGCCGGGAAAATAACTACGAGGAGCTGGCTTATGAGACAGTCTGCTCAGAAGTAACCTTAGGTGACAACCCTTATAAGTCCCGGGATTTTAAAATTCAGGTGGCCAAAAGGGATTGCATATCAGAAGCAATTACAGTGTAGAAAGGACAAAGAACTCATGAAAAAGACAATCATCACAGTAGTAGGAAATGACACCGTAGGTATTATCGCAAAGGTTTGTACTTATCTTGCAGACAACAATGTAAACATTCTTGATATCTCTCAGACCATCGTACAGGGATACTTTAACATGATGATGGTAACCGATGCCACCAGATGTGAGAAAGATAACGGAGTTCTTGCAAAAGAACTGGAAGCCCTTGGAGATCAGATCGGCGTAGTGATTCGCTGTCAGCATGAAGACATTTTCAATGTAATGCACAGAATTTAACCAAATACGGATTAGGAATATCCGTTTTACTCGAATCAGGTAAATCGCGAAATGGATGATTTTTATCTGCTTTTGTTTCGTAATGCCGAAAATCATACAAGGGAGAAAGAAAAAATGATCAATATTTTTGAAGTCAATGAAACCAATAAAATGATCGAGCAGGAAAATCTGGATGTGCGTACCATTACAATGGGAATCAGCCTTCTGGACTGTATTGACAGTGATCTTGCTGTATTAAACAAGAAGATTTATGACAAGATCACAACCTGCGCAAAGGATCTGGTATCCACAGGTGAGGCAATTTCCAGCGAATATGGGATACCGATCGTAAATAAAAGAATTTCTGTAACTCCGATCGCACTGGTTGGTGGAGCAGCATGTAAGAAAAAAGAAGATTTCGTAACTATTGCAGAGACACTGGACAAAGCAGCCAAAACAGTTGGTGTAAACTTTATCGGTGGATATTCTGCACTGGTAAGTAAAGGAATGACTCCTGCAGAGAGACTTCTGATCGAATCTATTCCACAGGCACTGGCGAAGACTGAGCGTGTCTGCAGTTCTGTAAATGTAGGGTCCACACGTACAGGAATTAACATGGATGCTGTTAAACTTATGGGCGAGATCGTTCTGGAAACAGCTCAGGCTACCAAAGATCAGGATTCTCTGGGTTGTGCGAAGCTGGTTGTATTCTGTAATGCACCGGACGATAATCCATTTATGGCAGGTGCTTTCCATGGTGTGACAGAAGCAGATACGATCATTAATGTAGGTGTCAGCGGACCGGGTGTTGTAAAGACGGCTCTGGAACAGGTAAGAGGAAAAGATTTCGAGACTCTCTGTGAGATGATCAAGCGTACTGCTTTCAAGGTTACACGTGTTGGTCAGCTGGTAGCGCAGGAGGCATCCAGGCGTCTTGGCGTTAAATTTGGTATCGTGGATCTTTCTCTTGCACCGACTCCTGCAATTGGTGACAGTGTTGCTGAGATTCTGGAGGAAATTGGTCTGGAGCATGCAGGTGCACCGGGCACGACAGCGGCGCTGGCCCTGTTAAATGACCAGGTAAAAAAAGGCGGAGTTATGGCTTCCACAGCAGTCGGCGGTTTAAGCGGTGCATTTATTCCGGTCAGTGAGGATCAGGGTATGATCGATGCGGTTAATGCAGGAGCTCTGACTATTGAGAAACTGGAGGCTATGACCTGTGTATGCTCTGTTGGTCTTGATATGATCGCGATTCCAGGAGATACCAAGGCTTCTACTATCGCGGGTATTATTGCGGATGAGTCTGCGATCGGTATGGTGAACCAGAAGACTACAGCGGTTCGTCTGATTCCGGTAATTGGTAAAGGAGTTGGTGAAGTGGTCGAGTTTGGCGGTCTGTTAGGTTATGCGCCGATCATGCCGGTGAATCAGTTCTCCTGTGATGCGTTTGTTCAGCGTGGGGGTAGAATTCCGGCGCCGATTCATAGTTTTAAGAATTAAAAATATTGCCAGAAACTTCGGGAGTGAAGTTTCTGGCTTTTTTTAATTATTCCTAAGTTATAACGATTTGAGAGCGTTCAGAAGTCGGGTGTTGTCTTCTGGGTTCATGATGCAGAAACGGATGTATTCTCCGTCGAGGCATTCGAAGGAGGAGCAGTCGCGGATCATGAGACCCTGGCGGATGCAGGCGTCGAAGACGTCGTAGGAGGTCAGGCTTGACCTCTGGATTTTTAGGAGGATGAAGTTGGCGTAAGCCGGGTAGGTCTTGTAGGTTGGGATCGTTTGTAATGCGTGGAGTATGCGATCACGTTCGGAAAGAATGAGGTCTCTGGTGCGGTGAATGTAGTCTTTGTCTTTGAGCATGAGTTCACCGGCGAGAGCTCCGAGACTGTTTAGGGACCATGGGACTTGTTTTTCTTTCATTTTTTTGAGGAAACCGAGATTTCCTGTAATTCCGTAGCCGAGGCGCATGCCTGGGGCAGCATAGAATTTGGATACGCCGCGGAGAACCATGAGGTTGGTGAATTCTTTAGTGAGCGTTACGGCAGTGATCGCATTGATGTCAGGGGCGAATTCTACATAGGTTTCGTCAATCATTACGAAGATGTTTTTCTTTGCACAGAATGCTATGAGTTTTCGCAGATCTTCTCTGGCGATGGCAGAGGAAGTCGGGTTATTTGGGTTGCAGATGATCAGAAAGTCGTATTTTTCCTCCAGGGTTTTGCAGAGGTCATCTACATTAAGAATAAAGTTATCTTCTTCTCGGAGATGGTAGTATTCCTGGGTGCTGCCGGAGAAGGAGAGTTCTCTGGAGTATTCGGAGTAGGTCGGTCCGAGAATCAGGGTGTGCTTCGGGTTTCGTTCCTGGATCAGGAGTGCAATCAGTTCGCTGGAGCCGTTGCCAGGGAGAATGAATTCGGCAGGGACGTTACAGTATTCTGAAATAGTGTTGCGGAGGGTTGTGTAGTCTCTGTCGGGATAGGAGGACAGGATATCCAGATGGCCGGAGAGCTCCTTCTTTACATTTTCAGAAAGTCCAAGAGGATTTACATTGGCACCGAATTTTACGATGTCTTTCGGATTTAGATGGTAGACTTCGCATATTTTTTCGATATCGCTTCCGTGAAAGACCATTTTTGTAGTTTGCATATGATATTCCTCGTTTCCGTATAAGATTTATTGCTGAGTATCGACAATAGTATTTTCTATTTGGTATTTTAACACAACGTATAATCAATAACCAGATAAGGGAAGAAAAAAGAATTCAATCCTCAAGTCCTGAAGACTTTTCGTTCTCTTGATTTCTCTTGAACAGTAACTCAAAATAAAATTTGAAAAAGAAAAAATAAATATCTTGACATATGCACATTAGCGTGGTAAAGTAAATACATCAAAACCGATGAGAAAGAAGAGTAAGCGATTAAGAATCATTCCAGAGAGCGGCAGTTGGTGGGAAGCCGTATGAAACTGATTGTTGAATGGCCTTTCGAGGGCGGCCCGAAATCTTGATAAGTGTGAGAGTAGGCACCGACGGGAACCGAACCCGTTATAAATCAGGAGTGTATGTTTGTACATGAGAAAGTGGACGATTCGTCAATTTGAGTGGTACCGCGATAATAAGATTCTTATTACCGTCTCAAGCAGCAGATAGCTTGTGGCGGATTTTTTTATATATAAAGAAGTCTTAATCGAGATTTCTGATATATAAAAAGCCTGCCAGGGCAGAAATTTTTCTTATTAAGTGGTTTTTCAAAGCAGTTGACATATCCGGGAAAAAGAGGAATCCGGGGAGTTCTTTCTCACAGACAGTAACAAGGGATTGGCATATATCCCTGAGACTATGGCAGTCGTAAAAATAATATGGACTGTTAAATAAGATGTAGAGAGAGGAATAAAGACTATGAAAAAAAGAATGTTAACAATCGCAGTAACAGCAATGGCAACTATGATGATGGCATCACCGGTTATGGCACAGGACTTCAAGATTGGTATCTGCAATTATGTAGATGATGCTTCCCTGAACCAGATCGTAGATAATATTCAGTCCCGTCTGAAAGAAATCGGTGAGGATAAGGACGTGAATTTCGATGTATCCTATGACAACTGTAATGCAGATGCCAATGTTATGGAACAGATCATTTCTGATTTTCAGGCTGATAATGTAGATTTAATGGTAGG
>CAKRVX010000072.1 GCA_934409175.1 uncultured Blautia sp. | reverse complement strand
TGCTGTCACATCAAGATCCGGCACATACATTTTAATCCAAGATAATGAAGTATTCATTTTGTTAATCCTCTTTCTATTATTATTAGAACTGTTTCAGGAAACGAATGTCGTTCTCATAGAGAAGTCTCATATCGTCAATCTCGTATTTCAGAAGTGCGATACGTTCAAGACCTACACCGAATGCAAATCCTGTGTATTCTTCCGGATCAATTCCACACATACTTAATACATTTGGATGAACCATACCGCAGCCAAGGATTTCAATCCAGCCGGAACCCTTACAGAAACGGCATCCTTTACCGCCGCACTTGAAGCAGGATACGTCTACTTCTGCACTTGGCTCTGTAAATGGGAAGTGATGTGGTCTGAATTTTGTCTTTGTCTCAGGTCCGAATAATTCCTGAGCAAACTCCTGCAGAGTTCCCTTCAGGTCTGCAAAAGTGATGTTCTTGTCAATAACAAGACCCTCAATCTGATGGAAAGAAGGAGAATGTGTTGCATCTACTTCGTCAGAACGGAATACACGTCCCGGTGCGATCATACGGATCGGCAGTTTGCCTTTCTCCATTGTACGTGCCTGAACCGGTGATGTCTGGGAACGAAGAAGGATAGAATCATTGATAAAGAAAGTATCCTGTTCATCACGTGCCGGATGATTCTCAGGGATGTTCAGTTTAGTAAAGTTGTAATCTGCGTATTCTACTTCCGGTCCCTCTACTACTTCATATCCCATACCAATAAAGATACGTTCTACTTCTTCCAGAGCAATTGTATTTGGATGACGATGACCAATCTTTGCTTTCTTTGCAGGTAAAGTAACATCAATAACTTCCTGTTTCATCTTCTCTTCACGAACTGCTTCTTCCAGTTTCTGTTTGGATTCGTCAAGCAGTGCTTCAATTTTAGCTCTTGTCTCATTTACAAGCTGTCCAACTTTCGGACGCTCTTCCGGAGCAACGTCTTTCATACTCTTTAAGATTGCTGTCAGCTCACCTTTTTTGCCAAGGTATGCCACACGTACTTCGTTCAGTTTGTCCAGGCCTTCGGATTCATCAATCCGCTTTCTGGCTGCTTCAGCCAGTTCCTGAAGTTTTTCTTTCATATCCATGGTTTCTTTCTCCTTTATTTAAATAATCATAATTTCCTGTGATACAAAAAAGCCCCGTCCCAATAAAGGGACGGAGCATAAATTCCGCGGTACCACCCTGCTTCCTGCATTTTCTGCAGGCTCTCGGTCTGCTTAACGCGCAGCAACGTCACTTCCTACTGTTCTCTCAGAATTCTTTCAGAAATGAAGCTCCGGTGGGAAATTCAGGAAATATCTGAACCTGAGGAAGCTTGCAGCCGATGACCTCCTCTCTCTGAAGGAAAATAAATCCCTAAAAACACCTTCTAAGCTCTTTTCATATATCAACAATACTTACTATGCCACAGACTGAAAAATCTGTCAAGTATCATTTTCAGATACTGTTTTCTCTTCTGAGTCTGATTCTCTCTTTTCCTGTCCGACGTTTCTGACAGACTGTATTCGTTCTTTTTTCTGCGAAATTCTGCCTATCACAGACCTGTGTGCATGTCGAAAATCTTTTTCAAAATAGGCATTGATCTCAGCACCATACATAAGCAGATTCATACACACATACAGCCAGATCATCACCATAATAATAGTAGTAAGATTACCGTACATATTACTGAATCCCGGGAATATTTCAAAATAAAAAGAAAATCCATATGAAAATATAGACCACGCTACGGCTATGATAAGTGCCCCTGGTATCTGACTTTTAAAGGTGGCCGGTCTGTTTGGAAGAACTTTATAAAGAAGCAAAAAAACAAAAAAGAGTACCACAAATACCAGTCCCGTTCTGGCTCCGATCACTCTTCCTATAATCTTGCCCAAAAACGGAAAATACACAGATACCGCTTCCTGAATTCTGTTCCCCAGTACAAGAAGAAGCAAACAGATGACCAGGGCAATTACCAGGCACAGAGTATAAAACACAGCATAAATTCTGGTCATCAGCCAGTTACGTGTCTCTTTCACATGATATATTGTATTCAATCCATTTATTACCGACTGCATCCCCTTTCCAGCTGACCACAAAGCAACCAATGCAGAAAGCGGCATAATAGCAGTACTTCTTTTGTAAACATCTACCACAATTCCGAGTACAAAGCTCTGAATATTTTCAGGAACAAAAGCAACAATCGCATCTCTTACTACATTATACGTAAGAGGTGTATAGCGAACCAATGTAGTAAGAAACAGTATACACGGAATAAAGGACAAAATCAAAAAATATGCAGCCTGCGTAGCATATGCCCCCACATGGTCTCCTGACACACGGTTCATAAAACCAGTCAGAAGTGTAACTGCTGACCTTTTTTCCCTTTTCATAATTTTCTCCATTCTATTTATTTTATAATGGAAAACCTCTGTTTATATCATACCATGAAACTGTCTCCCTGACAAACAGGAATTCAGTACATTTTTTTTATCGTAATTTCATCAAAAAAATACTCGAGAATCTCTTTCCATGTATAGCCTTGTTCTGCCATGCCTGCTGCTCCGTTCTGGCTCATTCCTACTCCGTGTCCATATCCCCCACCGATAATTTTTACATTTTTTTCTTTTTGTATCAACAATTTAAAATATGCGCTGGGCAAAAGGTATCCCCCTTCAGATTTTTTACCGTTTTTTTCGGTAATCATACAGCCCTCCGGTGCCAGAAACTGCCGGATCGGATATTCCTGTTTTATTTCGTAGATATCCTTTTCCGTTACTACCCGTAAGCAGGTTACTGCCCCGCTTTTATTCTTTTTTACAACTTCTACTGTATTAACACCACTGTCATCTCCGAAAAAACTTTTCACTTTTTCCTGAATTTTTGTCCATGAAATTGTTACTTCCCATTTTCTCCATGGTGAATCTTTATCAAAATCACAAGGTACACTTTTCAGATAATCAGCCGGAACTTCAGCTCCCCATATCTCATCCGTGCTGGTAACACCGGCAGAAGTAGAAAAGTAATATGCTTCAATAGGTTCTCCTCCTTTTAGCATAATCTGCCCATCGGTTTTTTTCACTGCAAGATTTGTAGATTTTTCAGGCCGAACATTGCCATAAACCTGATAATTTACACTGTCATCCACATCTGCTTCATACCCTGTCACTCCTTCTCCCTGAATATGCTTCCATGCATAAGTACGTGCACATACAGCCTGGGCCATAAGTGCTTCTATTGCATAGGATGCTGGCATTTCACTGGGAACAACCGATTCAAGATATTGTTCCAGGGAAAGTTCATTTATCAGATTCAATCCTTCTTTGGTTTTAATAATTTCCAATTTCCCATAATATACAGGATGTCCGTCCTGCCTTTCTATAGACGTTATCATAATTCCATCTTTGCCGCCATCCAGAACCAGTTTTTTTCCCTGAATCTGAGTACTGGCAACAGTATATACAAATTCTTTCCCGTTACAAATACCAGATACTTCTTCATGTACATAGTTATTGTAATCCGACCTTGTCAGAAGAACTCGAATCTGCGGTTCTTGCTGCTTCGTTACTTTTTCTTCTGACTTTTCTTTGTACGTGTTTTCATTTCTCCTTCTTACAGTTTCTTTTATAGTCACAGACTGCAGATCCATATTTGTACTTTTCTGAATTTTTTCTGTCTCTCTCCTGGCCGCTTCATTAAAGAGCGTGCCCCATCCCAAAAGCATCAGCAATACACAATTTGTCCAATAAAAAAATCTGGCCTTCTTCATATAAATAAATATATGAAGAAAGCCAGAAAATATGTATCAGTCTTTAATGTAAAAACGATAGGAAGTATTTGAATCATATTGTTCTCCGGCTTCCAGAACAGGAGAATGGAAGTTTTCAGTATTTACAGCATTTGGCTCTACCTGTGTTTCCAGACAAAATGCCTCGCGTTTATTATAAACATGTCCTTCTTTTCCTTTTTCATTTTCGACAAAATTAGCCGCATAAAACTGAACGCATGGACAATCAGAAGTAACATCCATAGCAATTCCGCTTTTATTGCTGTATGCCGTTGCGATCAGTCGGCGATTGCCCTTGGCATAATTATCTGTAACATAATTGTGATCATAACCACCAGTAAATTGAAGTTGCTGGAAATCAGCATCGATATCCTGTCCCATTTTCTTCGGTGTTGTAAAATCCATCGGCGTTCCTGCCACCTCAGCGTATTCACCTGTCGGTATGGAATGGCTGTCTGCAACTGGTGTATAATATTTTGCATGAATCGTCAGATACTGATCCATAGCTGTACCACTGCCCTCACCGTTCAGATTAAAGTAGGAATGGTTGGTCATATTTGCAATCGTGGGCTCATCACAGACACCCTGATAATGAATCTTCAGTTCATTTTCTTCTGTAAACTCATATTTTACACTAACATCAAATTCACCTGGATATCCGTTTTCACCATCCGGGCTGATACGGTTGAAAATCACACTATTTTTTTCCTGTGAAATTTCTGTTGCTTTCCACAGTTTCTTTTCAAAGCCATTCGGACCACTGTGCAGATTATTATCATTCTCATTCTGAACAAGTGTAACCTCTTTTCCATAAATAGAAAATTTTGCTCCACCGATACGATTACCGCTTCTTCCGATTATCGCACCGAAAAAGCATCCATTTACTTCATAAGACTCCAGATCATCATACCCCAGAACCACATCTGTCAATTTTCCTTCTTTATCCGGCACACATACCTTCACAAGAATTGCCCCAAAATCAGTAACCTCGACATAGGCTCCTGACTTATTCTCCAGATGAAAAAGCTTTACCTGCTCTCCATCAGGAAGTACACCAAATTTTCTTTCTGAAACACCCATCTTCTTTTCCTCCCAAACTTTTTATTTTTCGTTTTCGCTTATTACGAAAAAAAGAGCCCTCCATCGGCTCTGTATTCGTTGTTTATTTAAGTCCCGGAATGTCGTTCCCTTCCCATTGACGCCTAGCCGCAGCCAGGTGGGTGTCCTCAACATTGCTTCTGTCTTCCGCTGCGCAATGACGGCCTGACATCTGTAATGCGATCTTGGAGTCCCGTTTAAGTCGATGTAGGTTCAAAAAAAGAAGGGGCCTCGAACATTCCAGGATATCTGATTTCTTTAACTGTTTTTATTATACTCTAGTATATTCTCTTTTTCAACATAAAATACTCATGTTATTTAATTTCTTTTGCATGATTGTTAATTTGCAATGAATCTCAACGTATAATTATTTTATACCCAGGATATCTTTTACTGCTGCCGGCATATCCGGTGCATCAACTACACGATCATGCAGAACAGGCGCTGTACGAATCGTTTCAACTGCCTGGGGAACTTTCACACCTGACATTTCACTGAGTTCATCAGCCAGGGTAAAATCATCCTTATCCTTTGTATCTATTCCCAGCGCATCCATAACACTTGTCGTAAATTTATACGGACTGGCTGTAGATGCAATAACAGTTGGCGCAGTATCTCCTGTGTCTTTTACATATTTATCATATACGCCTGCCGCTACCGCAGTATGTGTATCAATTACATAATGACTGTCTTTATAAAGTTTTGCAATTGTCTCTGCTGTTTCTTTCTCTGTACAATAATTGCCATAAAAATCAGAAAGCTGTGCTCTCATCTCTTCTGTGATCGTATATTCTCCACCTGTTGTCAGAGATTGCATCAGTTCTGCGCATTTCTTTGCATCACTGCCTGCAATGCGGTAAATCAGACGTTCCAGATTGCTGGAAATCAGAATATCCATGGAAGGAGAGGTTGTCAGAATAAACTCTCTCTTTCTGTCATAAGTTCCTGTACGGAAAAAGTCATACAAAACCTTATTATCATTGGAAGCACAGATCAGTTTGTGCACCGGAAGCCCCATCTGCTTTGCATAATATGCAGCAAGAATATTTCCAAAGTTTCCAGTAGGTACTACCACATTGATCTCCTGTCCGTCCTTAATCTTACCATCTCTTACCAATGATGCATATGCATATACATAATAAACAATCTGAGGAACCAGACGTCCGATATTGATAGAGTTGGCTGATGAAAACTGATATCCGGCCTGATCAAGCTCTGCTTCCAGTTCTTTATCATTAAACATCATCTTCACTGCAGTCTGAGCGTCATCAAAGTTGCCTGTAATTCCTACTACAAATGTATTGTTTCCTTTCTGGGTCACCATCTGTTTCTCCTGAATGGGACTTACACCATGTTTCGGATAAAAAACAATGATCTTTGTTCCCGGAACATCTGCAAAACCAGCCATAGCTGCTTTTCCTGTATCTCCTGAAGTTGCAGTAAGGATCACGATCTCATTTTTTACCTGATTTTTCTTCGCAGCAGTTGTCATCAGATGAGGAAGAATGGATAACGCCATATCCTTGAACGCAATAGTAGCACCATGATACAGTTCCAGGAAATATGCTCCGTCTGCTTCATGAAGCGGTGCGATTTCCTTTGTATCAAATTTGTTGTCATAGGCATTGTTGATGCAGTTCTTTAACTCTTCTTCCGTAAAGTCTGTAAGAAAGCGCTTCATTACCTCATAAGCGGTTTCCTGATAGCTCATCTGTGCCAGTTTCTCCATGGGAACATCCAGCTTCGGGATCTCTGTGGGTACAAATAAACCACCATCCTCAGAAAGTCCCTTTAAAATTGCCATAGAAGCTGTTACAGTTTCGTCTTTTCCACGTGTGCTTTTGTATAATACCTGCATTGTGTTTCCTGCCTTTCCAAAGTAATAATATTTGTCAATTGAGCACATTATAGCATATGCTTTAGCAAAATACCATCCTAAATTATATCTCATTTTCCATGTATGCCACGAAATACAAAAAACCACAGGTCATTTCTGTAAAAGAAAAGCCTGTGGTCTCAAACAATCTACTGCGCATCTGATTTATCTGTGTCCTGCACTTCATCCGGATATGTATAAAATTCATGAACGCCATGTTTAAACAATCTTTTAAGGTCTTTTTCAAACCAGGTCACATTATGTTTTTCAGCTTCTGATTTCTGAATAAAAAACAGTGCCCCCTCTGAATAATCAGTTCCTTCCAGGGCCTGTCGTACAGCTTCTTTGGTTTCATCGGTTACTTCTACTTCATTGATCCTGCCATCATATGTCGGCGAAAACTGTGGAACTCCATTAGTTGTCTCCCACACTACGTCTGTGACAGTATCAGGAAATTCATCATTTTTTACACGATTCATAATTACGTTTGCAACAAGAACCCTTCCTTTTATATCCTCTGTTCCAGCTTCCGCCTCTACAATATGCAGGAGAGTATCATAATCTTCATCAGACATAATCTTGGGATTTTGTGCCGCTGCAATGGCTTTTTCATCCAAAGCGTTTACTTTGTTCTCCATGGAAGAGCTTACATCAAATTCTGCCACTCTGTCCTCAATTTTCTTTACACGCTGTCCGACCATAACCTGTTCGCAGGATGTTCCGATACGTTCTACAGATTTCTGGCTGTTTACTGTACCGTTTACTCCTGAGACCACTCCGGCAATCCCTGTTGGGAGAATTTCCGATTCCGTCTCGTCAGGCTGAGCAGAAAAAGTTTCGTTATCGTCCCCCGAAGCTGCATATACCTCATTTCGTCCGCTTCTTTCTGTAACTCTTCCCCCCACTGCAAGAACAACTGCCATACAGGTACATGCCGTAACCAGCACAAAATTACGAACAGGATCTCCGGATCGTTTATGAATTTTCTTTTTTCCGGATTGATCTGATTTTTTTTGAACTTTCATATTTTCCATTCCTCGTGGTTTTCTATTTACAAAATTATTTACTTTATGTAACATTTCTGTAATTTATAAGAAAATTATATTTAATAAAATTAATTCTGTCAAGCATATTTTATATTTTTGTAACATTTACCCAATGATGGCCACTCTATTTTTGTTCTGTTTACTGATTGCTTTCTGCTTTTATTATATATTTTTCTTCCTTTCACAGTCAAGAAAATCCGTTCCTGCTCTTTCGCCCCATACTACAAAAAGAGGAATTCTTTTTACAGAATCCCTCTTTTTTTCTCCCCACAGATCAGAAACATAGGTGTCGGATTATAAAATTCATCTTTTTTGGTATAAATCCTGCCACTGATACTCAGATCAATGGAAAATCTGCTTATCCCCAGTCTGCCCAACGTTTCCAGGTCCCAGGCCGGGCGTACATAGGAACTGATCGGAAGCTGCCTTTTGATTTCCTCACATTCCTGCATCATTGCATCTCCTACTGCAAAGTGTGCATGATTTGCCGGGAGTCCTGATGTATCCGCAAAATTATCCGCTCCATAATTTGCGTCTGCATTAATCAGAATTCCCCCTGGTTTCAATACACGGAGCCATTCTTTATATGCCCTGGCAGCATCCGGTAAAGTCCAGGTAAGATTTCTGGATACGATCACATCAAAGCTCTCATCTGGGAAATCCGGATTCTCTGCATCCATTACTTCAAAGCTGCAGGATACGCCTTCCTCTTTTGCCAGTTCTCTGGAATGAGTGATCATATCCGGTGTCAGGTCAATACCCGTTACTTCATGCCCCATCTTTGATAAAAGAATGGTAAAAAATCCGGCACCACATCCCACATCCAGAATTTTCAACTTTCCCTCAGGAAGAAAAGTCCCTATCTCTTCCATCCATTTATCTGCCATTTCACTGTGCAGCTCAGCTCTTCTCTGCACCATAAAACTGTCGCTTCTTTTTGTCCAGTAATTAGTAATCTTTTCTTTACGTTCATCTTTTCTCTGGCTGAAACTTCCATATGCGATCATCGGGCCGTCTTTGATAATCTGCAGGCTTCCCGTCTGATAAAGAATCACACCGTTTAAGTCGGATATACTTGTTTCCAGCACATTTCCTTCATAATCTTTAATACATCCAAGAAATTCCCCTACTTTAATGATATCTCCCGGCATTTTGGCAGGGTACCATAAACCGGACACACTGGCAGACTGATAACGTACTGTTTCAATCTCCATAGGATAATAATTACTGTAACTTCTCAGGCCCTCATAAACTCCCAGAAAGCACAACATATTACGTACATCTTTTCTGGTGGAATGAACTTCTTCCAAGCTCCATCCTCCCATCTGCCCACGTTCGATCAATACACTTGGTATCCCACAGGCCGCCGCATAATTATAAGAACCGCCGGATGGTACATCAGATTTGACCATATAAGGAACATCTGCCTGTTCAGCCATTTTTCTGGACACCTGAACTACATCTGTATCTGCCCTTCCGGCATAATAAACATACGGTGTCAGTTGTTCATAATCATCACCACTGTGAAGATCAATATAATAATCTGCCACGCTGTGAAGTTTCTGTACCACTTCATATGCCAGACGTTCTGTTCTTGACCCCCGTGGTGTTCCCGGAAATACACGGTTCAGATTTTTTTCATCCTCAGGACATACACTGCCATTTCGCTCTTCAAATTCTTTTCGGCAGATTGTCTTAACTACGATCACTCTGCCATGAATCTTTTCCGGATTCAATTTATCCGCAAGTTCAACAGCAGCCTGAATTCCCACATACTCTCCTGCGTGGACCGCCGCAGTAATCAAAACCGTCTTCCCCCGATGAGCACCGCAGATAACGGTATAAGGCAGTGAAAACTCTCCACCGCCAAGTTTGAGAAATCCACTCTTTTTCATCCCAGGAACTGTATTTAATATCTCCTCAGCAGAATCCGGCATATTATTTGTTGCATCGTCAGACCAGACATCTTTCGTTTCTTTCACTGCACTGATCATAAACATTGGCGTAGAATGATAATTCAGTTTCTCTTCCTGGCTCCACACACGCTTCCAGATTTCTGTATCCACTGCCACAGATGCAAAACCATTTTCTTTTAACAGTTTTCTGTCCCAGGAAGGTCTGTTTATAGCAGAAAGCGGCATCTGCAATGCAATTTTCTCCATCCGATCTATATCTGTACAGAGATAATGATCTTCCAGATTCTCGTTCTCCACACTCTTTCTGTCTTCTTCATAAGACCGACGCTTCTCCTCATCATAAAGATACCCATACCAGTTTGCATCAAAATTAAGCAGCTTACCGCCCGGTTTCAGAACACGGCGCCATTCCTTATATGCTCTCTCAGGATCCTTCAGATTCCATGTCAGATTTCTGCTGATCACTACATCAAACACACCATCTTTAAATTCCAGATTCTGCGCATCCATCTTATAAAAAGTAATATTCCTGCAAAGCTCTCCTGCATTCTTCTTCGCAGTATCCAGCATCTCCTGTGTATAATCCACAGCAGTAACCTTATACCCCGCTTCTGCCAGAATAACAGGGAAAAATCCCGGACCTGTTCCAATGTCAAGGATCTTCAGCTCATCCTTCGCCTTCTCCGGAAACTGGCTCTTCAGAACTTCCAGCCATGCCCTTTTCTGCATTCCATTTAATTCTTTATGATTTACCTCTGAATACCCTTCCGCACGGGTAGTCCAGTAGCTCTCAATCTCTGATAATAAATCCTTCAATCTATATTCCCTCCGCTTTCGCCTTTTTCTCCT
>CAKRVX010000071.1 GCA_934409175.1 uncultured Blautia sp. | reverse complement strand
GGATATGTTCTTTCCAGAAGTATGGATGAGATTAAAGAATCCGGAAGTGTTGTTCTGGAAGGCTCTGATGTAGCAGATGCACAGGGCGGGGCAGTTCAGAATCAGAGTACAAGTGCAAAGGAATACGTTGTAAGTCTTACACTTACTTCTGACGGAGATAACAGTGGTAAGGCAAAATTTGCAGAAGCTACAAAGAACAATGTAGGAAAACAGATCGCTATCGTTTATGATAACCAGATTATCAGTGCGCCTAATGTAAATGAAGAGATTTCCGGTGGAAAAGCACAGATCAGCGGAATGTCCGATCTGGAGGAAGCACAGAATCTTGCTTCTTATATCCGTATCGGTTCTCTGGGACTGGAATTGGAGGAACTTCGTTCCAGTGTTGTAGCTGCACAGCTTGGAGAGGAAGCAATTTCCACAAGTGTTCTTGCAGGTGCTATTGGTCTGATTATTGTTATTATTTTCATGATCATTGCATATCGTGTTCCTGGTGTTGTTGCAGGTGTAGCGCTGATTCTTTATACATCATTGATGCTGATCACGCTGAATGCCTTTGATATCACCCTTACTCTTCCGGGTATTGCTGGTATTATTCTTGGTATCGGTATGGCGGTGGATGCCAATGTTATTATTTATGCCCGAATCCGTGAGGAAATCGGTGCAGGTGTATCTGTGAGAAATTCCATCAAAGCCGGATTCAGCAAAGCTTTCTCCGCAATCTTCGATGGAAATATCACAACCCTGATCGCAGCATTCGTTCTGATGTGGCTTGGATCGGGTACAGTCAAGGGATTTGCTTACACATTGGCTCTTGGTATTGTTATTTCAATGTTCACAGCACTTGTTGTATCCAGATTTGTTGTAAATGCACTTTATGCAGTTGGTGTACGTGATCCGAAATTCTACGGATCTGCAAAGAAGCGCAAGGCAATAAATTTCCTTGGAAAGAAAAAAGTATTCTTTATTATTTCCATTATTCTGATCCTCAGCGGTCCGGTGGCAATGATTGTTAATTCACATGCAGGAAATAAAGCACTGAATTACAGCCTTGAGTTCTCAGGCGGTACTTCTACAACTGTTACATTTAATGAGGATATGGATATTAAGACCATCGACTCTGAAGTAACACCGGTTGTAGAAGAGGTGACAGGTGATAAAAATGTTCAGCCTACAAAGGTAGTAGGAACCAATCAGGTTGTGATCAAAACACGTTCTCTGAATCAGAGTGAGCGTGAGGCGTTGAATAAAGCATTGGTTGACAAATTCAAAGTAGATGAAAGTACAATTTCTACAGAAAGCATTTCCTCTACAGTAAGTAAGGAAATGCGTCAGGATGCGATCGTAGCAGTTATTGTAGCCACAATCTGTATGCTTCTTTACATCTGGTTCAGATTTAAAGATATTCGTTTTGCAAGCAGCGCTGTACTTGCACTTCTGCATGATGTCCTGGTTGTACTTGCATTCTATGCAATTGCGAGAGTATCTGTAGGTAATACATTTATTGCCTGCATGCTTACTATTGTAGGTTACTCGATCAATGCGACGATCGTTATCTTTGACCGTATTCGTGAGAATCTTCACAGTGGCTCCAGAGAGGCTCTGGAAGAGATTGTAAATGCAAGTATCACGCAGACACTTACAAGAAGTATTTATACTTCCTTTACAACTTTCGTTATGGTAGCTGTTCTTTATATCATGGGTGTTTCTTCTATCCGTGAGTTTGCAGCACCGCTGATGGTTGGTGTTCTTGTTGGTGCATATTCTTCTGTATGTATTACAGGTGCATTGTGGTATGTAATGAAGAAGAAATTTACAGGAAAAGGACAGCCGGCAATCGCTGCAGTTTCTGCATCCGGCAAATCTTCTTCAGCACCTAAAAAGGCACGCGATGTGTCTCAGAAAGATTCGACTCAGCCAAAGAAGAAAAACAGAAAAAGGGTAGCTGAACGTCTGGCAGCTCAGGAGGCTGAAAAGCAGCAGAATGAACAGGAACAGAAATAAACAGCTATAATACATAATATCCCGAGGCAGTGATGCCCCGGGATGTTTTATATAACGATATACAGGAGAGCATCAGATGGAAAAATGGGTAGTGACAGCCAAAAGGGCAGATTTTCAGGCAATAGGAGAAAAATTTCATATTGATCCAGTAATTGCCAGACTGATCAGAAACAGAGATGTGATGGGAGATTTGAAAATACAGGAATATCTGTCAGGAACCATAGAGGATATTCCCTCGCCATGGCTGATGAAGGATATGAAAAAGGCAGTAGACATTATCAGGGAAAAAGTATCTGTGCAGGCTAAAATGCGCATTATAGGGGACTACGATATAGATGGTGTCACAGCTACATTTGTGCTTTTAAAAGGTCTGAGAAGAATCGGAGCAAAAGTGGATACATATATTCCGGACAGGGTGGCAGATGGATATGGAATTCATGAACATCTTATCAACAAGGCAGAGGAAGATGCGATTGATACCATTATAACCTGTGATAACGGTATTGCCGCAGCAGCAGAAATAGAGATGGCACGAAAAAAGAATATGACAGTAATCGTAACGGATCATCATGAAATTCCATACAGAGAAATAAATGGGATACGTCAGGTAATATTGCCTCCTGCAAATGCCATTCTCAATCCCAAGCAATCGGATTGCCAGTATCCGGAAAAGGGACTTTGTGGTGCGGTAGTAGCATTTAAGCTGATCACTGCGTTATATGAAGAATATGGAATCCCCAGGAAGGAACTGGAAGAATATTATGAACTTGCTGCTATTGCGACAGTGGGTGATGTGATGGAGCTTCAGGGAGAAAACCGTATTCTGGTAAAAGAGGGTCTGAGACGTTTAAAGGACACCAGAAATATCGGGTTGCAGGAACTGATACGCGCCAATGGGCTAGAAGATATGAAAATAACTTCTTATCATATTGGATTTGTCCTTGGACCATGTATTAATGCAAGTGGAAGACTGGATACAGCAGCGCGATCACTGGCGCTTCTGAATGCCGGAGATCATGATGAAGCTGCCAGACTTGCAGGAGACCTGACAGCATTAAATCAGAGCAGAAAGGCGTTGACAGAGAAAGGAAAGGACGAAGCGATCAGACTGGTGGAAACTACTTCAATCAGGAATGACAGAGTTCTTGTGATATTTTTACCGGACTGCCATGAAAGTATTGCTGGAATCATAGCAGGAAGAATCAGGGAAAAATATCATAAGCCGTCTATTGTACTGACCAGAGGAGAGGCAGAAGTAAAAGGAAGCGGGCGCTCTATAGAGGGATATTCCATGTTTGAAGAACTGGTAAAATGCGCAGATCTGATGACACAGTTTGGAGGTCACCCTATGGCGGCCGGTTTGTCCATGGAAGAAAAAAATATTGATGAATTTCGAAAACGGTTGAATCAGAATTGCACTCTTACAGAGGAAGATCTGTGTCCGAAAGTTGTTATAGATGTTCCAATGCCTGTTTCTTATATAAATAAGAGGCTTATAGAGCAGATTTCCTTACTGGAACCATTTGGCAAAGGAAATACAAAACCAGTTTTTGCACAGAAAGGGCTGCGAGTCCTGGAATGCCATGTTTTTGGAAAAAATCGAAATGTGGCAAAAGTAAAACTTATGGATATGTCGGGTACGGTCATAGATGGGGTTTATTTTGGAGAAGCTGAAGAATTTGCAGAGTTTGCTAAGAGAAAAGGCAGTGTTTCTGTGACTTATTATCCAGAAGTAAATAGTTTTCGGGGACGGGAAAATATTCAGATCGTGATTCAGAATTACTGTTAAGATTTCATAAAAGAGGTAAAAAAGTCAATATGCTGTAAGGATTGATTCTCAAATAAAAAGGTGCTATACTATAAAATATTTATGATTTATATAAGAAAAATATATCAAAAAGTTCTTTTATTCATAGATTATAAAGGTTTGGAGGAAATTAAGATGAAAAAAATTGAAGAATACGTAAGAAGCATACCGGATTTTCCGGAACCAGGTATTATTTTCAGGGATGTGACAAGCATTCTTCAGGATGCTGATGGTCTGCAGCTGGCAATTGATTCTATGCAGGACTGCCTGAAAGATGTGGATGTAGATGTGATCGTTGGAACTGAATCCAGAGGATTTATTTTTGGTATGCCTATCGCGTATAATCTTCATAAACCATTTGTGCCGGTAAGAAAGAAAGGTAAACTTCCATGCGAAACAGTTTCAGCAAGTTATGATCTGGAATACGGCAGTGCGACAATTGAAATGCACAAGGATTCCATTAAGCCAGGACAGAAAGTTGTGATTATTGATGATCTGATTGCTACAGGCGGAACTATTGAGGCTGCGATCAAACTTGTAGAAGAACTTGGCGGCGAAGTAGTGAAGGTTGTATTCCTTATGGAACTGGAAGGGTTACATGGCCGTGAAAAACTGAAAGGATACAATGTTGACTCTGTAATTCGCTACGAAGGTAAATAAGCACAGTTAATGGTGCAGGACAGGCAGGTGGAAAAGATGGCAGATACAAATAAAAGTACAGAACCTAAGAAAGATGACATGCAGGTGGAAAAGGAAAAACTGGAATCTGTAAAGAAAGCGGATGCAGCAGTAAAATCCATGCATGATTTTACAAGTCCGGAGGTGCTTTATAAAGAGCTGATCAACAGTGTGCTGAAGTATCACCCTTCAACTGATATTTCCATGATTGAGAAAGCGTACAGGGTGGCCAGTGAAGCACATGAAGGACAGAAACGTAAATCCGGTGAGCCATATATTATCCATCCGTTATGTGTAGCCATTATTCTGGCTGATCTGGAATTGGATAAAGAAACTATTGTAGCAGGACTCCTTCACGATGCAGTGGAGGATACCTGGATGACCTATGAGGAAGTAGAGAAGGAATTCGGATCTGAAGTAGCGCTTCTTGTAGATGGAGTGACCAAACTGGGACAGTTATCCTATTCTGCTGATAAAGTAGAAGTGCAGGCAGAGAATCTTCGAAAGATGTTTCTTGCCATGGCAAAGGATATCCGTGTAATCCTGATCAAACTGGCAGACCGTCTGCACAATATGCGTACATTACAGTATATGCGTCCTGAAAAGCAGCAGGAGAAAGCAAGGGAGACAATGGATATTTATGCTCCCATTGCCATGCGCCTTGGTATTTCCAAGATTAAGGTAGAACTGGATGATCTGTCTCTGAAATATCTGAAGCCGGATGTATATTATGATCTGGTAGAAAAAGTAGCTCTTCGCAAAAGCGAAAGAGAAGCGTTTGTAGGTGCCATTGTAAAAGAAGTCAAGCATCATATGGAAGAGGCAAAGATTAAGGCACAGGTGGACGGACGAGTCAAACATTTCTTCAGTATATATAAAAAAATGGTCAATCAGGATAAAACCATTGATCAGATCTATGATCTTTTTGCAGTACGTATTCTGGTAGATACAGTCAAAGACTGTTATGCGGCTCTTGGTGTAATTCATGAAATGTATAAGCCTATTCCCGGAAGATTCAAAGATTATATTGCAATGCCAAAGCCGAATATGTATCAGTCTCTGCATACTACACTGATCGGACCAAATGGTCAGCCATTTGAAATCCAGATCCGTACTTTTGAAATGCATAAGACTGCAGAATATGGTATTGCGGCACATTGGAAATATAAGGAATCTTCAGACGGGAAGGTTCCGGTAGGTAAAAGTGAAGAAGAGAAACTTAACTGGCTGCGGCAGATCCTGGAATGGCAGAGAGATATGTCTGATAACAAAGAATTTATGAGCCTTCTGAAAAATGATCTGGATCTTTTTGCAGACAGTGTTTACTGCTTTACACCCCAGGGAGATGTGAAAACTCTTCCAAGCGGTTCGACTCCTGTAGATTTTGCCTATAGTGTACACAGTGCAGTTGGAAACAAGATGGTAGGTGCCAGGGTAAATGGCAAGCTTGTTCCTATAGAATATCAGATTAAGAATGGAGACAGAATCGAGATCATCACATCTCAGAATTCCCAGGGACCAAGTCGTGACTGGCTGAAACTTGTAAAAAGTACCCAGGCAAAGAATAAGATTAACCAGTGGTTTAAAAAAGAACTGAAGGAAGATAACATTCTGAAGGGTAAAGAGATGCTGGCTCAATATGCCAAGGCAAAGGGCTTTAAGATCAGCAATTATACAAAAAGCCAGTATATGGATGCAGTTATGCATAAATATGGGTTCAGAGACTGGGATTCTGTTCTGGCAGCTATTGGTCATGGCGGACTGAAAGAAGGCCAGGTTTTTAACAAACTGGTAGAAGCATACGATAAAGAAAATAAGAAAAATCTTACAGATGAACAGGTTTTGGAGGCAGCAGGCGAGACACAGGAGAAACTGCATGTCACAAAAAGTAAGAGCGGCATTGTGGTAAAAGGAATCCATGATGTGGCAGTTCGTTTCTCGAAATGCTGTAACCCGATTCCAGGAGATGAGATTGTAGGATTTGTCACCAGAGGTCGTGGAATCACTATTCATCGTACAGATTGTATCAATGTTCTGAATATGTCTGAACTGGACCGTACACGTCTGATTGAAGCAGAATGGCAGCAGCCGGATACAAAACAGGCTGAAAAATATATGGCAGAAATCCAGGTTTATGCAAATAATCGTACAGGACTCCTGGTTGATCTATCGAAGATCTTTACAGAAAGGAAAATTGACCTGAGAAGTATTAACAGCCGTACAAGTAAACAGGAGAAGGCTACCATTTCCATGAGCTTTGAGATTGGAAGTAAAGAGGAATTAAGATCTCTGATCGAGAAAATACGTCAGGTAGACAGTATTATTGATGTAGAGAGAACCACCGGTTGATAACTCTAACAGTTAAAAAGAAAGGAATTTCCATGAAGAATTTAGAATTGCAGAAGTGTATCCTTGGTCCTGTATATACCAATTGTTATTTCCTGAAAAATAAAACCACAGGTGAGATGATCCTGATCGATCCGGCGGACTGTCCGGATAAAATTTATGAGAAAGTTACACAGATGGAAGGAACCCCAGTGGCAGTCCTTCTGACACATGGACATTTTGACCATATTATGGCAGCACAGGCTGTGAAGGAGAGATATAATATTCCAATTTATGCCTGTCGCCAGGAGGAAGAAATGCTTCGTGATCCATCTGTAAATATGACTTCTCATTATGGCAGAGACTGTTCGATCACACCGGATGTATTTCTGACTGATCTGGAAGTTTTTCAGCTGGCTGGATTTACTGTTCAGATGATTCATACCCCGGGGCACACGAAGGGAAGCTGCTGCTATTATATAAAAGAGGAAGATGTACTTTTCAGCGGAGATACTGTTTTCTACGGATCTGTGGGAAGAACTGATTTTCCGGGAGGGAGCACGGCAGATATCGTCAGAAGTCTGCACAAACTGGTGGATTCCCTGCCTGAGGAAACGGAAGTATTCCCAGGACATGATGCATCTACCACCATTGGTTACGAAAAGAGGTATAATCCATTTGTATAAAATTGGCATTCTGTTTGAGAACAGAGAATTTGAACATGATGTTTATGAATTGATCAAAGCGTTTTATCCCGAAGCGGAGATACATACTCTTTATGAAAGAGACGAAGCAGAGTATGACCTCCGCTTCCGTGTGGAACGGGATACTGACAGTTATCTGATTCGATACGAACAGAGCGAGGATCTCTCAGAAGAGACACATGAAAGAAAAGGTGTGATAACCGCCAGTGTGATTAAGGATGAAAAGATTACAGATCCTCATAAATTAAGAAAAGAGAATAAAGACAGTATTAAATATGCATTGTATCACCTGCTTGTGAAACTGACAGGAAGAACACTTCCGTGGGGGAATCTTACAGGAATACGTCCTGCCAAACTGGCGATGGGAATGATCGAATCTGGAATGAAAAATACAGAAGCGGCACAGCAAATGCGTGAAAAATATCTGGTAAGTCCCCAGAAAACAGCACTTGCTCTAACTATTGCAAACAGAGAGAGGAAAATCCTTAAAGATATTGATTATGAGAATGGATACAGTCTGTATATTGGAATTCCATTCTGCCCCAGTATCTGTTTGTATTGTTCTTTCAGTTCTTATCCGTTGAAAGTATGGGAAAAGAGAGTAGATGAGTACGTGGATGCTCTGTGCAGAGAAGTCCGTGAAACTGCCCGAATGATGAAGGGAAGAAAACTGGATACTATTTATATAGGTGGTGGTACTCCGACAACACTGTTGCCTCATCAGATCCGGAAACTTCTTGATACCGTGGGAGAAACTTTCGGATATAATGGGCTTGTAGAATTTACCATAGAAGCAGGCAGACCAGACAGCATTACAAGGGAGAAACTGCAGGCTATTCAGGAATATCCGGTAACCAGGATTTCTGTAAATCCCCAGACTATGAACCAGGAAACTCTGGATATTATAGGACGCAGACATACAGTTGAACAGACAAAAGAGGCCTTTTATCTGGCAAGAGAACTGGGATATGATAATATCAATATGGATCTGATCGTAGGACTTCCGGGGGAAGATATTTCCATGGTCGAGCGTACCCTGAAACAGGTACAGGAATTGGCACCTGACAGTCTGACGGTTCATTCTCTGGCTGTGAAACGTGCAGCAAGGCTGAATATTTTCAAAGAAAAATACCAGGAAATGTCTTTTGAAAATAATCAGGAAATCATGGATCTTACCATGAAAACAGCTTATGAAATGGGAATGGGACCGTATTATCTGTACAGACAGAAGAATATGAAAGGAAATTTCGAAAATGTTGGCTATGCAAAGGTTGACAAAGCCGGAATTTACAATATACTGATTATGGAGGAAAAACAGCCGATCATTGCATTGGGGGCAGGTGGTTCTTCCAAACTGGTCTTTGACCATGGAAACAGAATTGAGCGAGTAGAAAATGTGAAAGATGTTTCCAATTATATTTCACGTATTGATGAAATGATCCAGAGAAAACGGACAGCGATCAATACATGGCTGTAAAACCGGGAGGGAATACTTTGAGTACAGTACAAAAGACAGTAGCCGGTTCTCAGCAGAGAATTCTGGAATTTGACCTGTCATCAGAATTACATCATGGAATGCTGGTGAGCAATCTGGCTTATGCAGTAGCTGAAGAATTGGGACTGCCCCACGAGCAGTGTTATGATCTGGCGATTGCGGGAATGCTCCATGATATTGGAAAACTGAAACTGACAAGTTATATCAACGGGCAGGAACAGGACCCGTTGGTGATTGAAGAATTGAAGTATGTCCGTATGCACTCTACATTGGGATATGAGGAACTGAAAGGACAGGGATATTCAGACTTTGTGCTGGAAAGTATTCTGTATCATCATGAGAATTATGATGGAAGCGGATATCCATCCAATAAGGCAGGAGAAGAGATTCCGATAGGGGCCCGGATTCTGAGAGTCTGCGACGTATATGCGGCTTTGATTTCAGACCGGCCATACAGAAGAGGGTTTGATATCTCCACAGTGATGGAATTGATGATTGATGAAGTGAAAAACTTTGACATGCAGGTTTTTCTTGCATTCCAGAGAGTTGTTCATAAAGATAAAAAGACGACGCGGTAAAAGGAGGACAATATGGCGTTAAAGAAAAAGCCGGTAACCGGTATGAAAGACATTTTACCAAAAGAGATGGAGATTCGCAATTATGTGATGAACATGATTCGTGAGACTTACGGAACTTTTGGTTTTTCAGCAATTGAAACTCCATGTGTAGAACATATTGAGAATCTTTGCAGCAAGCAGGGTGGAGAAAATGAGAAGCTGATCTTCAAGATTTTAAAACGAGGTGAGAAGCTCAAACTTGAAGAGGCGAAACAGGAAGCAGATCTGGTGGATTCCGGACTTCGTTATGACCTTACAGTGCCTCTTTCCAGATATTATTCAAATAATGCCAACGAGCTTCCGGCTCCATTTAAGGCACTTCAGATGGGAAATGTATGGAGAGCAGACAGACCGCAGAGAGGACGTTTCCGCCAGTTTATGCAGTGTGATATTGATATTCTGGGCGAGCCTACTTACCTGGCAGAAATAGAACTGGTGCTGGCTACTACCACACTTCTGGGCAAACTGGATTTCCACAATTTCACTATTCGTATCAATGACAGAAAGATTTTAAAAGCAATGGCTCAGTACAGTGGATTTCCACAGGAGAGTTTTGACACAGTATTTATCATTCTTGATAAGATGGACAAGATTGGTCTGGACGGAGTAGCAGAAGAACTGGAGAAAGAAGGATTTTCCAGAGAAAGTATTGATACCTATCTGGGAATGTTCAAAGAGATCACTTCCGATATTGAAGGCGTCCGCTTTATCAAAGAGAAATTAAAAGATGTACTGGATTCTAAGGTTGCAGAGGATCTGGAGACGATCATTTCAACAGTTGATTCTGTAAAAACAGCAGATTTCAAGATGGCATTTGATCCGACTTTGGTACGTGGAATGTCCTATTATACAGGCCCGATCTTCGAGATTTCTATGGATGAGTTCGGCGGCAGTGTAGGCGGCGGCGGACGTTATGATGAGATGATCGGCAAGTTTACAGGAAATAATACCTGTGCATG
>CAKRVX010000070.1 GCA_934409175.1 uncultured Blautia sp. | reverse complement strand
AAAGGAGGAATACAAATGTCGAAGAAAACTAAGTTAACTGACAAAGAAAAAGAAATAATTAAAAAGGTAACAGATTACATCCAGTATGTCCCTAATGAACAAAAAATCTATATTCTTGGCGTAATTGATACGGTTGGGATGTTATGTAGAGATGAGAAAGCAGGATAGGAGGGAAAACTTGGGAAAGATATTATCACAACTTATTGGTATACATGAGGAACTTAAGGAGATAAGAGAAAAGCTTCAAATCATCGAAGATAATTTGAAGCCAGATTCTAAAATTGATGGGAAAGCTATTTATCAAGCTGTTCAGAAATCCATTCATGATAACGCTTAAGAATCTGCATTGTCATCATGGTGTTTTGGATACTGATTTTAGTTCCGAGAATGGTATTAGGAATCATATTCTCAGTTTCAACGGAATTAGCTCTTTCATTAGCAATGTCAGCAAAATTAGCAAAATCCTCTTCGGTAAGAGAAGTCCAAAATTCCTCAAATGATTTCATAGTTGCATCTCCTTTCTTATGTATTCGGGTATGTAAGTATCCCGTGATAATATAATAGAGGAAATGTAAAAAAATGTCAATAAATATTTAGGTGAAAAGATGAGGAATTAGCCTATATGGGAAGGTCCGAGAAAGCAGGATAGGAGGGAAAGATGGAAGAAAGAGATGGATTCTTTGAACTTCACGGTATATCACCAGAGGAAGAAGAATTTTTCAAAGTGATATACCGCAGACGACAGATGTATCGAAGAATTATTTATGTACAGATGTTAATTATTTTAATGTTAATTGCAATGTTATGCTTGAAGTAATGTATGAAGTAATAATAGAGGTGAAGGGAGCAATAAGAAATTTAACTGCATATTGTAAAGAAGGGGGTGGTTATAGTGGAGTTACATACAAATCCGGACGGTACAACATGGATGGATTGGGGAGACTCCAATCCAGAAGAATTTACAGATAGAGTTTATAATCTGCTGCACGCATTACTAGAAGACCAATTTGAGTGCAAACTTAAAATGACGCGCAATTTAGAAGCGGAAGAAAGACGGAAAAATGAGAACAAATAAAAACGTGCCCTTAGGGGAGCGGCAACTCCCGATGGGCACATAGCAATAAAACCAATTATAGTATACTCCAAAATGGAGAAAAACGAAAGGAAAAATTATGCCGCATGTATGCAGGTGAGAAAGGGGAACGTGAGGTATATGAAAGCTGCATTGAATACCTTGAAGAATTAATAGATGAGGGGATAAAAGATGGTAATTAATTTTGTAATGTATAAGTATCGCCAGACAAAAGCTGCTCTTGAATTGCAACCTGCATCATCGCGTCTCTTAGAGCGGAAAGCTGCATTGGAAGAGTGGATAGCAATGGATATGAAGAAAAATGGAGTATTCCAAGAAAAATAAAGAAAATCCGGCGAAAATAATTCGCTGGCAGAACGGACAACTAGAGTGTTTCTGTGGAACGATGGCAGAAGCAGAAAGTTATGCAGAGCAAAGAAGTAAAGTGATTAAACAGAATTATGTGATTGTATGAAAAAAAGAGGAGTCAAACATTTGACTCCTCTTAGTAGCAAATACCAAAGATGGTACACGCTAAATAACGATATCTAAAGTGTACTATCTGTAATCTGAAATGTCAAGAAGATAATCGGGTGAAAGTCCCGTATTAACCTTGATAAACGTATTAAAGATAGGACCAGAAGATATGAGTTATACGAAAAATATATATGAATTTAATAATGCAATAGAGGTTGAGGAAAGACACACTTACAGATACCGTTCTCCAGGAATGAAAAGGGAGAAGAAAAAGAAACTCACTCCTGCTCAGATGAAAGCAGTCAATCAGAAGAACAAAGAGAAGACCTGTAGAAGAAAGCTGAGAAAACACTTTGAAGAGAACGATTATTTTGTATGTCTTACATACGAAAAAGAAAAACGTCCGTCTGATATGGCAGAAGCAAAGAGAGATTTTTCGGATGCAATGAAGGTGATTCGGAGAGAATACGGGAAAGCAGGATATAAAGTGAAATGGATCCGCAACATTGAGGTAGGAACTAAGAACGGATGGCATGTCCATCTGGTAATAAACAGAATACCAGATACAGACTTGATTCTCAGAAAAGCTTGGAAGAAAGGAAAAGTAATTTGCCAACTAATGTACGAAAAAGGTGAGTTTAAAGACCTGGCCGCATACATCACTAAAACTCCGGAAACGGATAAACGCCTAAGAGAGACAAGCTATTCCACATCCCGTAATCTCCCTCTTCCAGAAGCAAAGAAAAAAACATATGTCAGATGGAGAACATGGAACAAAATCCGTATCCCAAAAGGATATTACATTGATAAGGATTCTGTCCACGAAGGAAATAACCCAGTTACCGGTTACCCATACCGGGAATACACACTATTGAAAATAAAGAGGAGGGAATGAGATGGAAGTACATATCTACATAGGGACGGACAGTAAAGCCCCAAAGTCATGTACAAGAAAGTACGGATATGTGCTTGCCTGCATCCTAAAAGGGAAACTAGAAACAAAGCAAGAGTTCAGAGAAACAAAAGGAACATATAACAGAGCCACCCTGGAAGCTATAACGGAAGCAGTAGGCAGGGTAGTAAAACCAAGTGAGATACATATCCATACTGAAAACGCCTTTGTTCTCACGATGCTAGAAGAAAATTTAGACAGATGGGAACAAAATGGATATGTAACCACAAAAGGAGAACCAGTGGCAAATGGAGACTTGTGGAAACAACTGAAAGAAAAAGCCAGGGAGCATCTGCTTTTGTCAGAACCGGGAAAACACGAATACAGTATGTGGATACAAGAACAGCTAAAAAGAGCAACTATAAATCGCTAAAAACCGCATAAATCCCAAATAGGGGAGCGATTTTGAAAAATGGCAAGAAAGAAGTTATCCACAGCATTGTGGATAATGTGGACAACTGATAGAAAGGATGAAGAAAGATGTTTGATAAATTTGGGGAAATGAGCAGCTACAAAGAGATCAACACCCTTGCAGAAAATTTGTTTAACGAGGGAGACCTTAAAAACTTGAAAGAGATGGCAAAAGAAAACGGAATCCCGGAAGATTTTGTAGAACTCTATCTGTCGGGTGACATCATGGAGCTGTGCGATGCCGAAACGGCAGCATACGGAAAGATCGATGTCGAAGTGAAGGAACTGAAGCTAAAAGGAATTATGGAAGACTGGGTGGAATATCTTCGTGTCCAGATCTCGGACAATGATTTACTTGCCCACCAAGTGAGAAAAAAAGATAAGAGTTTAAAAGGCTGCATAGCTGCATTACTTAAATGGTCTTTCAAAAATCAAGTTCCGGTAGATAAGGAAATCTTAAAAGCAGCAGGAGTAACAGCAGGAAGGGTGACACTTGGTATCCCTGCAATGGGTAAGGCGAAAGAAATCATCAGAAATTACTACTTGGGAGGCGGGAAGAGATGAAAAAGAAAGCAATCGAGAAAATCCCTTATCAGACAGCGGAAAAAGCATCTAAAAAATATACCCATGTGGCAGTGGTATTTACACGGGAAATATGCGGGATTTCGCATCTTTTTGTAGAGGTATACGAAAATAAAAAAGGCTCTCTTTCGGCACCGTATATCAGGATGGTTTTCACAAAGCATGACTGGGGTTTTTATTTTCCGCCGAATGATCATTGGAGAGCGTGCGGTATTGAAGAAACTTACATCGAGCAAAGGAAAGTATATATATCAGAAAAAGCGATGGACGAGACATGGGACTTTACGAAAGAAAGAGGTCAGGGCGAAAGAAGGGGTAATTTATGGACGAGTGATTTAAGGTATCTGATACATAAAATAAAAAATGAACGGAGAGAGCGGCAAAGAGAGACAAGGCAGAAACGTCTGGATGAGCGGATTGCGAATCTTCCGCAAGAACCGGTAAGTTTAAAAGAATGGGCAGATGACAGATTATTTTATCGCGCACACCGTCTGTACTATAAACGTCATGGCCGCTATGCAGATGTGTACTGCACTGCCTGTAAAAAGGACTACACAAGAGCAACGCAGCCAGGAGAGGGTTTTGAGGCACAGTTTGAACCGGTCATCCCTACTCCGAAAGAGGGAAAACAGGGAACCTGCCAATTATGTCATGCAGTTGGAATATACCGGGCAAAAGGACGAAGGATCAGTATAGGCACTCCAGAACGATTGAAGAAATATTTTTTTATAGCCCAGAAATATAAGAAAACAGGAGTGGTATTAAGATATTATCTAGCTGAAAAGGGATTTAATTTGATTGTGAATGAACAATACGAAGAAGCGAGAGAAGAGATAGCTATTACAGAAATTTCAAGAGAATTTTTTGAAGAAGACAAAAAGCCGCAAAGAGATTTTCATGTATACGATGGATGGGAAGGGAAAAATAAATGGATTGATTGTAATCTACAGGGTTATGACGGTATAGAAATTTTTGACGGTGCTATTCACCCTGAAAGTTATAAAAATCTAAAAGGCACGATCCTACAATATTCAGAAGCAAAAGAATTTTCAAAAAGGTACAGCTCATTTAATCTGTTCCAATATATGGAAAGATACAAAGAGTATCCACAAATGGAAGTACTCTTAAAAATGGGGCTTTATAAAATTGTTAGAAACATGGTATTGGGAGAATGCGGAATAATTGCTGATAAAACAGCAAAGAAGCCAGCGGATTTCTTTGGGATTTATCCAGAGAGGGTAAAAAGCCTGAAAGGGAAGGAAGGCGACATACAATACCTAAAAGTGTATCAGAAAGAAAAGAGGCTTGATAAAAGATTTACGGAACGGCAGGTGGAAGCGGTTAAAGTTTGTCAGTTAGAGCAATATTTAAATGCAGACATTTTTAACTATACGGGTCTTGACCGCCTGATCAACAACATAGAACGCTATGCCGGTTGCAAAGCGGTAGAAAGTGATTGTACCACACAGGAATTACATCTTGAAGTAGTTGCAAGAAAATACATTGATTACATAAAAATGCGCAAAGAGCAAGGATACGATTTACATAATTCGGTTTACCTTTTCCCGCGAAATTTAGATATAGCACATGATGCACTGCTAGAAGAAATCAATAAAGATAAGATTGAAAAACGAAAAGCAGAAATTGTTTTAAGATATCCAGAAATTGAAAAGAACTACAGAAAATTATGTTATCGATATTCGTGCCAGACAGAAGACTATCTTATCAGACCAGCCAGAAGCGCGGTGGAGATTATGAGAGAAGGCCGCATCCTTCACCACTGTGTAGGCAGTGACAACTATTTGGACAAACACAATAGAGGGGTAAGCTATATCTTATTTCTTCGCAGACGGACGAAACCAGAAGAACCATATATCACGATAGAGATTAAAGGCGAACATGTTGTTCAGTGGTACGGAGCATACGACAAGAAACCAGATGCGACAATTATCGCAGAACTATTGAGGCAATATACAAAGAAACTTAAAACAAGAACAGATCAGCAGATACTGGCAGCGGCAGTATAGGAGGCAGATATGGAATACAAACAAATGACACTCACAGAGTGGATTGATATCAAGCAAAAATTAAAAGAGGATATTTCCTCTGCAAAGAACAAACTGAACGGATTAAAGAAGGATTTCGTGAAGATAGGCTACCGCCTGCGCCAGATTGATGATAACGAGTTATATAGACAGGATGGCTATAAGAGCATCGCAGAATTTGCGAAAGCAGAATGTGGCTTATCTCCATCAGATACAACAAGATTCATTCAGATAAACAAAAAATATTCCGTAGATGGAAATTCTGAAGAACTTCGGCCGGAATTTTTAGAGTACGGCCAAAGTAAGCTTGCGGCTATGCTGGCCCTACCTGATTCCGACTTAAACATGATCACCCCGCAGACGAGCAGGGAAGACATTAGAGAATTAAACCGTTTTAACAAGTCGGATCCGGAACAGGGAGCGGAAAACGACATAGGCCAGCTTATCAGAGACTTCTACATATCTCAAGAACTTGTAAGAAAAGCGGTAACGGTAAAAGATGACCCCAAAGCTTTACGAGAGTTAATCGCTCCAAGCGGTAGCCGGTCTTTTCGAAAGGGTATCTGGTTTATCCTGTTCCACGAAAGCAAGATAAATATCAAAAAATACTCCGGGGTAGCAAAAGAAATATCCTGGGAAGAATTTGCCGCAATAACGGCTAAAATCCTAGAAAAGTATGAGCCAGAAGAGGATGCCGCAGGGGAGGAAAACACAGATGAATTTAAGGAAAATAGCGAAGGCAACAAACAAGACAAAGTTGGAAGTGGAAGAGATGATACTGAAACTAGAGGAGATATCAGAAAGCCGGAAGAAAACGCACCAGAGCCTACACAGAGTGAAACAGAACATGAAACCGATAACAATACCCCAGAAGAATCCAGAGAAAAAGATATGGGATATGCAGAGAAACCAGAGAGAGAAGAAAACATCGAAAAAGAAGTAATTGCGCCGGCGCAAAAATCGTCAAAACCCGCATTAATCCCGAGTGAGGAAGCGGTTTCGAAAGAGGATAAAAAGTTAATCATCCGCTGGGATAAAATGAAACATTTGTCTATCCCAGAAGTAGCCGAATTACTGCACTTGGGATACAAGAGCCGCCATCTAACCTTTAACAGCATTACAGACGTAGAAAACTGGCTGAGTGAGGAAATGGAAAAATAGCTGGACACCCTCTAAGGGTTTACACATTACACGAAACTTATCAACGGTTCCATGGGAACTATATGCCATTGTTATTCCTCCGGGTTTATTCCGGAGGAGAAAGAAGAAAGCCGATAGTGGAGGAAGCATTTCCGGCTGATCTAAGACAGGAATGGATAAATATGCAAAGAGCAGTAGAAAAAACAAAGAAACGAAACAGAAACAAAAAAATAAGACAAAAAGTATTAAAAGATTTTATGAAAGGAGCAGGGAAATGAAAAAATATATAAAATGCCCGGAATGTCCAATGTGCAAACCACAGCCCGGCAAAAGAGATGGGGTCAAATGGGGGATATGCCATAATGGCGGAAATATGGTCTATCTGGAACCACGAAAAATAAAAAGAGCCAGTGGAAGTGGCTATATATACAAACCGATATCTGGTTGTGGGATGTACGAAAAGGGGGAATAAGGATGGACAAGAAAAAACCTGTCAGCTTTGATTTGTTAAGAATCAATAAAGGGATGAAGAAAATATGTACATGCAATCCTCCACATTATGAGCTTAGTGTTGAAAATCGAATTATTATGTGTAGAGATTGCGGAGCGGTTGTGGATCCATTTGAGGCAATGTTGTCAATTGCAAGATATCATGAGCAACTAAGAGAAGAAACCAATCGATTAAAAGAAAAAGTAAAATTTTATTCAGAAGAAGCAAATAAAGAGCTAAAAAGAATGCGTAAGAGCAGGGTGTTTCGCGAGATGGAAGAATCGTATAGAAAAAATATGCTTCCGAGATGTCCGAAGTGCAAAGAATACTTTGACCCACTGGAAATTATTGAATTTAGAAATGCAAAATATATAAAACAAGAGGAGGAAAGGTAGTAAGCGACCTATGAACCATGAATCCAGAATACTACAAGATATGCTTATTGTCGGGAAGATAGATACGAACGAATTTAAAGAACGGATAGATGCAATCAAAACGGATACCTATATGGGACTGGCAGAGAAGTTCATGAAATGTGAAATAGGCGAAGAAGAGTTCGTGGAGCGGTACAATAGGTTAATCGAACAAGATGCTGAAAAACACTGGGAACCAATTAGACCGCATGAACATATATAAGGAGATGGGGCAAATGGATAGAAGAAATCACGAACATTACAAAGATACAACGGCACACGATGCAATCAAAGCAGCAGACAAGCCGCCGGATTCCCTTATAAAAACGATTGAAGCAATGAGAGCGGTAGCAAGGGTCGGAGGATTTGAAGTATTTGGTAGAATCAAGCTTCGTGATGAAGAAACAGGCAAGATTTATAGATAGCAGGAGGTGTTTGACTTGAATGTAAAACAGGTTTTAAATGATTATGTAGATGCCTGCGAACTTGTTAGAGAAACAGAGGAAGATATTGAAGCATTGCAAAATGAAGAGTCAATGATGACTTCAGATAAAGTAAAAGGAAGTATGAAAGAGTATCCATACATAGGAAAAAACTTTAACATTAAAGGTGCTGACAGAAGACAAGTTGAACATTTAAGAAAAAAGCGATTAATTTTAAATGAGAGAAAGGAGAAAGCGGAGGAGACAAAGTTGCAGGCATTAGAAATTATCAATACAGCTCCACCACGTATTCAGAGAATTATTCGATATCGCTACATGGAGAAATTAACATGGAAAGAAGTAGCAGAAAAAATGGATATACGAACTACAGAAAAGAGTGTTCAGAAGGAATTTGAAAGATTTCTTAAAAATTTTTAAAAGTTTGTCGCAAATGTCGTACATGTCGCAAAGAAGTGTGGTAAAGTTTAAAATGGAAGAGGAAGCAGGAACAGAAGTTTCCTTTTTCACTATCTTTTGTGAGGAAAACTGCCAGAGAGACACCCTGTATTTTTTACAGGGTGTTTTTCTTATGCAATATTAGTAGTGAATTGAATGAGAGGTGGTGAGGTTGGAAAAGAAAACGAAAGCCGATTCCGCTTTTGCAGATTATTTAGGCGGGATGAAATATAAAGATATTGCAGAAAAATATGGTGTGACTGTAAACACTGTGAAGTCATGGAAAACAAGATACGGATGGTCCAGAAATAAAGAAAAAGGTGTGCACACAAAAAAGAAAAAAGTGTGCACACAAAAAGAACAGGAAAATCCTTTATCTTATCAAAAAGAAAATGATGAAATAACAGAGATTATGGGAAACTCTGAATTGACCGATAAACAAAGACTTTTCTGCATTTATTATGTGAGATGTTTTAATGCTACAAAAGCATATCAAAAAGCGTACGAATGTAGCTATGAAACGGCAGTGGCCAATGCTTACAGAATGATGGGAAATGATGGAATAAAAAAAGAAATCCACAACCTCAAACAAAACCGTCTTAATCGGGAATTCCTGTCAGAAGAAGATATATTTCAAATGTACATGGATATTGCATTTGCAGATATTACAGATTATGTTTCGTTTGGTAGAGAAACAGTAGAAGTAATGGGAGCTTTTGGACCAGTACAGGTAAAAAACGAAAAGACTGGCAAGAAAGAAATTCTAAAAAGAGAGATAAACACAGTTCGTTTTAAAGAATCTGATTCCGTAGACGGAAGATTAATCAGCGAGATAAAGCAGGGAAAAGATGGAGCAAGTATAAAACTGGCAGACAGGATGAAAGCCCTGCAATGGCTGTCAGATCATATGGATCTTGCAACAGAAGAACAGAAAGCAAGAATAGGAGTATTGAAAGCAAAGGCTAAAGTTGATGATCAGATATCTGTAGAGGATAAGGTGGCTAAGCTATTCGAAGCGATAGGCGGTGAGCTAGATGCTGAATCTGAATAATATTTATACGCAGAAGCAGATAGATATATTGAAAGCCTGCCAGAATACAGATTGGTTTATGCTGATCAATCATGGGGCGAAGCGTAGCGGTAAGACACAGCTAGACAATGATATATTCTTGCAGGAACTCATGAGGGTTCGGGGAATAGCAAATAAACTTGGGATAGATACTCCGCAATACATTCTTGCAGGATATTCTTTTTCAAATATTCAGAAGAATATCCTCATAGAGCTATCTAATAAATATGGATTTGAATTTAAGTTTGATAAATACAATAATTTCACATTATTTGGTGTAAGGGTTGTGCAGACTTCGCATGGTTCAATATCTGGTCTGGGAAGAATTCGAGGCATGACAGCTTTTGGAGCTTATATCAATGAGGCATCACTTGCAAATCAGGAAGTCTTTGACGAGATTAAAGCAAGATGTAGCGGTCCAGGAGCAAGAATCATTGCCGATACTAACCCGGACCATCCAGAGCATTGGCTGTTAAAAGACTACATCCAGTCAGAAGCGGCTGGGATTATGAGCTTTCATTTCCGATTAGATGATAATACGTTCTTGGATGAAAGATATGTGCAGCAGATCAAAGAAACAACCCCCAAAGGGATGTTTTATGATAGAGGTATTAATGGATTATGGGTATCGGGAGAAGGAGTTGTTTATCCGGAATTTGATAGAAATGTCCATGTAATCACGAGAGAACAGGCAAACAAGATAATATTTGACCGGTATTTTGCTGGTGTGGACTGGGGCTGGGAGCATTATGGAGCAATTGTTGTAATCGGAGTAAAAGGTGATGAGTATTACATCATAGAAGAATATGCAGCACAGCATAAATATATAGGCGAATGGATAAAGAGAGCAAAGGATGTTATCAGAAGATATGGTAACATCCCTTTTTATTGTGACCCGGCCAGAACGGAGCATATCTCAGCTTTTCAGAAAGCGGGAATATCCGCATATCTGGCAAACAACAGAGTATTGTCAGGAATTGAAGCGGTCGCAACGCTTATGACGACAAAAAAATTCTTTATTGTTTATGATGAATGTCCGAGATTCCGGGAAGAGATTTATAAGTACGTGTGGAAAAAGAACACAGGAGAACCATTAAAAGAGAATGACGATGTTCTTTGCGCAATCCGATACGGCATTTACTCCGATATGACAGTAAGAGAGATAGAAACTCCACAAAAACAGATACAGAACGCAAAGAGATTGAGAGGTATGTTGCGATGAGCGAGGAAACATTACATGTAAATGAATTTGAGAAAGATACAAAACCAGTGTATCGTTCTGAAAGAAAT
>CAKRVX010000069.1 GCA_934409175.1 uncultured Blautia sp. | reverse complement strand
GATTTCGCTGAATGTGGTCTCTGCGGTACTGCAGCAGTTATTTCTCCTGTCGGAAAGATTGTTGACCATGGCAAAGAAATCTGCTTCCCAAGCGGAATGGAGAAAATGGGTCCGGTTATCCAGAAACTCTATGACACATTAACAGGAATCCAGATGGGACATATTGAAGCTCCTGAAGGATGGTTAAAAGTTATCGAATAATTTTTTCTGTAAATAGCAAATCCTGCAGAACACAGTTTCTTGTTTCTGCAGGATTTTTTGTTTAAACATTTCTGTAACTATTCAGCAGTCTACTATCCCGCGAGGTGTTTTGGCATGAACATGCCAAAATCCCGAGACATACAAGTCAAAATCCCATCGCCGAAGGCGATTTTTAATGGATTTTGACTCGTAACTGTGAAGGTACTGAACAGTTACACATTTCTTTTGTCTCTCAAAGCCGGCTATTCTGATTTTCTTTTCCTGACTTGCCCGTTATTGCCGTCAATCTTTTATTTTCTGTCTTATTTCTTTCTCTCATACTTCACAAACTGGTATTCCAGGTCAAAATATGTCTGCTCATCACTCTCTGCAGTAATCTCCCATTCCTCATCTTCATCCAGATTCGGGAAATATCTGTCTGCCTCATATGCAAAATCAATCTTGGTAATATGAGCTGTATCACAGTATGGGAGCATCTGTTTGTAAATACTGTCTCCGCCAATACAGTACACTTCTTCTGACGGATATTTTCTGATTTCTTCCAGTGCTTCATCAATGCTGTGTACCACAATTGCACCTTTTGCATCAAAATCTGCGTCTCTTGTGATTACGATGTTGGTTCTGTTTTTCAACGGAAGTCCATTTGGAAAACTCTCCAGAGTTCTTCTTCCCATAACAACCACCTTGCCGGAAGTTTCCTCGCGAAACATTTTCATGTCTGCCGGAATACTTACCAGAAGTTTGTTATCTTTGCCAATGGCCCAGTTCTGGTCTACTGCTACGATTAAATTCATTTATTTTATCCTCCTGATATCTTTCTCCTGATAATTATATCCACACTGTTCAGATGGCCACCGGAATATTTTTGATCTGCGGCCACGTTTCATAATTCTCCACAATCAGATCATCCGTTGTAAACTGATAGAAATCCTTTACATCCGGATTCAGTTTTACGATTGGTGCCGGATACGGTTTTCTGCTGATCAGCTCTTTTATCGCCGGGATATGCCTGTCATAAATATGACAGTCTGCCACTACATGGAGCAGTTCCCCTGCTTCCATATCACATACCTGGGCGATCATCATAAGCAAAATGGCATACTGACATACATTCCAGTTATTGGCTGTAAGAATATCCTGAGAACGCTGATTCAGGATCGCATTCAAAGTCAGTTTCTCATTTCCAGGTGTCTGAGTTACATTAAATGTCATGGAATATGCACATGGATACAGATTCATTTCATGAAGATCCTGATGTACATAAATATTGGTCATGATCCTGCGGCTGAACGGGTTATTTTTCAGATCATAGATTACTCTGTCCACCTGATCCATCATTCCCTCTCTATACTGATGCTTCACGCCAAGCTGATACCCATACGCCTTTCCGATTGATCCATTCTCATCGGCCCAACTGTCCCAGATATGACTGTTAAGATCATGAATATTGTTGGATTTTTTCTGCCAGATCCACAGGATCTCATCCATAGCACTCTTTAAGGCAGTACGTCTCAGCGTCATAGCCGGAAATTCTTTTCGGAGATCATATCTGTTTACCACACCAAATTTCTTGATCGTATAGGCAGGTGTACCGTCCTCCCATACAGGACGGACCTTCTCACCTTCTGTACTTGTACCATTTTCCAGAATATCCTGGCACATTTTTATAAAAACATCATCTGCATAACTCATGTTTTCACACTCTCCGTTTCATATTGTTCTTCTCATATATTTTTTCTGTGTAAAAGCCACAGTTTCTTCTCCAGGCAACAAAATTCTGCCATTTTCACATCTCCACAGTATTCCCCGTCTGCATGAAGTACCATTGGACGATCCAGAATCAGACGGAATTTCTTCTCATCTCTGATATTAAAACCTTTAATCCCATCCTGCCGGGCTGTAACCAATAAAGGAAGAAGAAAAAATGTCTGCCATTTCGCAATTTGGGATGCACTGCTTAAAGACAAAAGCCCATCCTGCGGCGATGCCTTCGGTGCCATAGGTACACCGCCACCCTCTGCCGCCAGATTCATGGATGCCGCAAAAATCATCTTCGGCAGCATATAACCTCCATGTTCTGTGATCACTTTCGCGTTGGCCGTTTCCATGGTAAAAAGGGACTGCACTGTCAAAACCAGATATGTAAGTTTGCCCAGATGCAGATGGTTTAAAACCTGTTTCAGTCTGGAGCTCAGTGCCTTTTTACACACAAGTGCATCCAGTCCCAAACCTGCACTGATTCCGAAAATCCTGGGTCTTTTACAGCCTTCCCAGGTAACCTGTCCCAGATCGATCCGCAGAAGTTCTTTTCCCTTCCTGTCCCTGTGAATGCAGGTAATAATCTGCCGCAAACTTTCCTCCGGCGTTTTCGGAAGTTTCAGATTTCTGCAGAAATCGTTTCCTGAACCTGTGGGAATCACTCCCAGACGTACCCTGTCAAAATCCGTAATCCCATTCAACACCTCATTGATCGTACCATCACCGCCCACCACGATCAGATAGATTGGGTCTTCTCCTTCCATTGCAGAGATCTTTTCAGCAAGTCTGGTCCCATGTCCCCGATATCTGGTAGCATAGGCTGTATATTTTACTTTATATCTGCGCAGCAGTTTTTGGGTCTCATTCCATACCTGAAATGCCTTTCCGGTTCCTGCACCATTATTAACAATAATCTGTATCTGATTCATATTCCTCACCTTGCACCTTTCCTACTATCATACAATATTTGTCACATGCATACAAGTAAAGTAATCAAAAAACCTCTTTTGGCAGAAAATATAACCATTTTCTGCCAAAAGAGGCACTTTTATATTGTGTTCTGTTATTTTTATACTTCCAGCACCAGAAACTGATAGCCCTGAAGAAGAATTTTATTTCCATCCTCGGACAGATCATGGAAATTATTCAACAATACTTTTTTATATCCATCGGAAAGTTCAACCGATTGAGGTTCTTTCTGATAATTTCCCACTACCAGAAGTGTTTTATCTCCTTTACGATAATACGCCATCAGGTTATGAACATCTTCCCATACAGGCTCCAGTGCACCGTATACAACTGTTTCTTTATATTCCGGATCTTTGCGCAGTGCAATAAGTTTCTTGTAGAAATTCCATACAGAGTCCGGATCTTTCATCTGCGCTTCTGCATTGATCCGTGTATAATTGGAATTTACTTCCAGCCATGGTTTTCCACTTGTAAATCCGGCATTCGCACCATTTGTCCACTGCATTGGAGTTCTGGCATTATCTCTGCTGTATCTTCCTACTCTCTTTATAGCTTCTTTCTCAGAAAGTCCTGCTTCCAGGGCAACCTTATACTCATCCAGTGTAGAAATATCATCTACCTGATCAATGGAATGAAAATCCACATTTTCCATTCCAATCTCCTGTCCCTGATAGATAAACGGCAGTCCACGAAGCATGAAATTTAATCCACCCAGCATTTTTTTGCCCGCTTCTGTACATTCCCCATCCGGCAGATAACGGCTTACACCACGAGGTTCATCGTGATTCTCAATAATATTCGAAACCATTCCCATATCACCGATCTTTGCCTGAGTTTCAAAACAGCACTTTTTATATTCATCCGGTGTGATTTTTCTGCAATCATACCAGCCTTTATCAGATCCACCACAGATAGTTTCATTAAAGTCAAACATACTGGAAAAATATCCATTCTCACCGATGAAATCCGGAATTTCTTCTGGTTTCTCATTGAAGACTTCTCCCACAGAAAAAGCATCATATTTTTTGAAAGTACGATCGCGCATCTCTCCCAGAAATTCCCCTACACCGGTTGCCTCTTCCAGCATATTATGGATACTGCTGAGTCCATCTTCTCTATCCGGCTCGTAATCATGCATTGGAAGCGCTTTTTTTATATTGATAATAGCATCAATACGGAAACCACCCAGCCCTTTGTCCAGCCACCAGTTGATATTTTTGTAAACTTCTTCCCTTACTTCCGGATTCTCCCAGTTAAGATCCGGCTGCTTCCTGTGAAAAACATGAAGATACTGTTTATTGGTTCCCGGCAGATCTTCCCATACAGATCCCCCGAAATAAGAACGCCAGTTGGTAGGCAGTTCTCCCTCTTTTTTGTCTCTCAGATAAAAATATTTTCCGTATTTTCCATCCGGATCCTCACAGGCTCTTTTGAACCATTCGTGTTCATCTGAACAGTGATTTACCACCAGATCCATCAGAATGTACATATCTCTTTTCTTCGCTTCTGCAATCAGTTCGTCCATGTCCTCCATAGTTCCGAAACGAGGATCTATATCATAATAATCTGAAATATCATACCCCTGATCAGCCAATGGGGAACGATAACACGGAGACAGCCAGATAATATCCACTCCCAGTTCTTTTAAGTAATCCAGCTTGCTGATGACACCTCTCAGATCACCAATTCCATCTCCGTTCGTATCATAAAAACTCTTCGGATATATCTGATATGCCACTTTATCGTTCCACCATTTTTTTATCATTTCTACAGTCCTCCGTAATATCCTTTTCTTCTATCTTCTTATATCTCTCAAATACTTTAGTAATTTCAATAAACCATATTATAAAAGCATATTTTTTTTCCGTCTTACTTTTATTTGATAAAAAAATACGATATTATGACTTTTTTCGATACTGAAGGGGTGTAGTATCCGTATACCTGCGAAATTCCCTGAGAAAATTTCCGAGATTATTATATCCACATTCCAGACAAATCTCCATTACCGTCATATCCGTTTCTTCCAGATAATGCCTTGCCTTTTTGATTCTGTATTCATTTACGTATTCAATAGGAGAACGCCCGATGGCCTTTTTAAAAAAGCGGCAGAAATACTGCTCATTCATTCCGATCAGCCCTGCAAGATCCCGGATATAGATTTTCTCTTTATAATTGTCCTGGATATATCCGATAGCTTTCTTGATAGTCTCAATCCTGCGATCATTATTCTTGCTGGTGGCTGTAAACAGATCATAGGAAGACAATACTGTCAGTATGCGCAAAAGAGATGCTTTTATGGAAAGCTGACAGGTAATGTCTTCCGTTACTGCCTGCCCGTCATAAAATCCTGCATCTGCATTCGATCTGCCAAAAGCAGTCAGGATCTCCAAAAATGCATCCCTTACAGGTTTAAATGCCGGACTGGAACCTCCAATACATCTCGGAAACAGAATTCTTCCTTTCTGAATAGGTAAAAGCAATCCGGTCTGAACCTGATCCACAGAAGATGCAAAATTCAAAATATCCATATGAAAGACAACCGCATCCTCCATACATTCTCCATCCTTTTGCACCGAAATGCTGTGCAGTTCACCTGGATTGATAAAGAAAATACATTCTCCGTCTATCTTATATTTCTCCATATTGATCTCTACACTGAATTCTCCACCCGAAAAATAAATGATCTCAATTTCCTCATGCCAGTGGTGCTGAACCATGATTCCTTTTTTTCTGGAGCCAGTCCAATAAATGGCACATGGAAAATCTTTTGTTCCATGAACCCTTCCCTCTCTTAATTTCGGTAATTTTTCATTCTGCATTTCTATGATAGGCTCCTTTTACAAATTTTTCTGCTTTATCTCCGGTCACCTGATAAAAATTTTTGATTTCTCCTGCCATTATAGCATTCATAAAAATATTTTTCTACTGTTCTTGAGTTTTCGTTTTATCCCCTGTATAATGTAGCCCGAATCGTTATACTTATCTCAAAAGGAGCAATACAAAATGTACATAACAAAAGAAACAGCAATCCTTGTGATCAGTTTTGGCACCAGCTATGAACAGACACGTAAAAAAACAATTGAACAGATTGAAAAAAATATACATGATACTTATCCTGATCTTCCTCTATATCGTGCATGGACCAGCCCCCATATCCGCAGAAAACTTCAGGAGCGTGATCACATGCACATCATGGATATCGCAGAAGCAATGGATCAGATGCATGCCGATGGAATCCGAAATGTGGTCATTCAGCCCACCTATGTGATTACCGGTTTTGAATACGATACTATGAAAAAAGAAATCCTGAAATTCGAAAAAAACTTTGATTCTGTTATCATCTGCGATTCTCTGATTGCCACACAGCAGGATAAGCAGGAAATCTGTCAGGCTCTGATCAGGGAATATCATCCTGCCTCTGACGAAGTTCTTCTGTTCATGGGACACGGAACAGAACATATTGCTGACAAACTTTACCCTGAACTGGACAGACTTTTTAAGGAAGCAGGAAATCCTAATATCTATATGGGAACTGTAGAGGGAAATTTCTCTATTGAGTCTTTCCTTAATAAACTGAAAATCCTGAATCCCTCCCATATCCAGCTCGCTCCATTTATGATTGTAGCAGGTGATCATGCCACCAACGATATGTCCGGTGATAATAAAAATTCCTGGAAAAGTATCCTTGAAAAAGGAGGATACCATGTTACCTGTACTTTAAAAGGACTTGGCGAATTTCAGTCTGTCAGAGATATTTTTATCCGCCATGTTGAAACAGGATTTAAACAACTTTCCACAATTAACTCCTCTTTCTAACAAAAATGTGACCGTTCTTACATGTTCCTTGAAATGTAAGAGCGATCACATTTTTATTATTTTCATTTTTTCTTTTTTTTCTTTACAGGGCTATGCAATGCAGACCAGCAGAATGCCTGTACCAGCAAAATACCGATCAGAGCTCCCGAACTGTCAATTCCCACATCTTTTACTGAAGGAGTACGACTGTCCACCAAAGACTGATGATATTCATCCAGACCCGCAAACCCCACACATACGATTCCAGCCAGAATCATCAACCAGATTCCTCTCACTCCATATACATACAATGGAAAAGAAATAGCAACTGCCAGTAGAAAATATTCTGTCATATGAGCTGCTTTTCTCACGTAATAATGAATCCCGTCTGCTTCATAAGAAAGCTCCTCAGGGCTCTTGTTTTCTTTCAGAATCTCACTTTTTGTTTCTACAATCTTATAACTGATCTTATAACTTAATGCACCTGATACCTCTCCCGGCTGTGCCGAAAAAGAAAATATCACATACATCATAAGAAGGGCAGGAACAAAAGAAAACGGCTTTAATAATGTTTTCACAATCTTCATTCCTGATTCTCTTCTTTCTCTCCTGCTGAACTTTCCTCCTCATCCAGCCTTTTAGCCAGATTTGCTCTGTCTGCAATACTCATTTTCTTCTGTCCGGCAGTCTCTTCTGGTTTCAGTTCACTTCCGGCTGCCCCATCAGCTCCTGCCATTCCTGCAGACCTTCCAGCTTCTTTCACCTTACTTATACTGTTCGATTTCAGAACATTTTTTCCTGCTACAAATACCAGACCTGCACCAATTGCTAAAAATGCGATTCCGATCAGAAGAAAAACCGGCGTCGATCCATCCTCTCCTTTAACAACAGCCCGTATCAGACTGTACCCTGTATACAAAAGATAAATTCCTGCCAGTACCCACAAAATAGATCTGCCCGCCGGCTGTGCCGCCTTTTCCTGTTCTGGTGTATCTTTCAAAGAATTTTCTGCCTCTGTATTTTCCGGCAGATTTTCTTTTTTCTGTTCATCCATAGGTAAACCTCCTGTTTTTTATTTTGAATAAATATAATATTACCATTTTTTTATATCTGCGTAAAGCGAAAAAGACTGCCGGATTCTCTCCGGCAGTCTCTGTACGTACAAGTTCTCCCTGTTCTGACGGCCTCTTGCCCGCACATCCTGTACAGAACAACACTCCTGTCAAAATCAGGAACAGAATCATTCTCTGTCTCATCAGATTTTTTCCTTTCATTTTCTGCATAAATAATTTCTATTCTATATAAAATCTTTATATGTAAATCTATTATGAGACAAAGATTTTTTTTTATTCAGGATTCATCTCAGAATCCTTTTTTCTTTAAATACACTGTAATATCCCGGTAAACCTGTTCCTTATTTTTCTCATTCAAAATCTCATGACGCATTCCCGGATAAAGTTTGCCTTTCACATCCTGATATCCTGCATGGCGCATACTCTGGACCGCTTTCGCAAAATGCCGCACATTGATCAGACAGGGATCCTCTGCTCCACTTATAAACAGCACTGGCATTTTCGGATTGGTACAAGAATAATGTTCGGCATCATACGCCTGCTTCATCAGATCAAATAATGCCAGATATGCATCATCTGTGAATGTGAACCCACAGAGTTCTGATTTCTCATATTCTCCGGCAACTTCAGGGTCTGAACATATCCATGCTGTGCAGGTTTTGTCTTTGCGAAATTTTAGTACACCGGTTCCAAAAGAGAGCGCCTCAATCAGCCAGCTTCTGTGTCTTGGTCCCAGAACAGCTTTCTCTGCTTTAGCAACAGCCACTCCTATGGGTCTTGCTATGTTATTACTTGGAGAACCACACACGATCAGCATATCTGCTGTACTGTCATGCCGTGCCACATAGGCACGTACAGCGAGAGACCCCATGCTGTGCCCCATCAAAATCAGCGGAGTATCCGGAAACTGTGTATGAATTTTTCTGTTTACAGTCCAGATATCCTGTAATATGGCTTCTGCTCCGCCGCCATAAGTAAACCCCAGGTCCTGCTGATGTCTCACACTCTTTCCATGTCCTCTGTGGTCGTGAATCACCGTCACATATCCCTGTTTCGCCAGGTATTCCATAAAGGGAATATATCTTTCTTTATGCTCACTCATACCATGAACCAGCTGAATAACTGCCCTGTAAGGTTTCTGATCCGGCAGGATTGCCATAACAGAAATCTCCAGACCGTCTGCTTCTGACACAAAAGAACTCTCATATTTCATTTTTTCGATCTCTCCCTTCTTTTTATATGTTCATTTTCTGTTACTGAGAACGTAGTGAACAGTAACTATATTTTCATTATAATGTAAGAAATTTGCCAATGTCAACGCATTCTGATATAATGAATCAGTAAACACTGTGGGGGAATCTCCCAACTCAAGACAGGAGGAAACATGAATAAAAAAAATAAGAAAAGCAGTGCAGGTCTTATCATCATTATCGTGATCCTGATACTGGCAGTTGCAGGAGGCGCTGCATTTTATTTCTATCAGCGTCAGCAGCCAAAGAAAGCTACCGAACAGTTCCTGAACAGCATGCAGAAGATGGACTTTACCACAATGGAATCCCTTCTTCAAAGCAGTGATCTTTCAGCACTGGATAACGCAGATATCCGCAATGCAGCATATACAGATTTTTTTAAAGCCATCAATAAAAAAATGACTTACAAAATTACCCGAAACAGATTTGATATTCAGAATGGAACAGCATCTGTTACCGCACATATCACCTATATAGACGGCACAAATATTTATAAAGAAACTATCACTGAGTTTCTTCGTCAGATCGTATCCAGTGCTTATTCCGGAGCTCAGCTCAGTGAAGAAGACACACAGCAGAAACTGGCTTCTATTCTAAATGAAAAAGCCAACAGCAGTGAAAAAGATGAATTCTCTGAAACAGATATCACCTATCCTCTGATCAAAACAGACAACGGCTGGAAAATCGTTTCTCTGGACGATACTACAGTAAAGATCATGTCTGCCAACTTCAAAAGCGTGGAAGATGAAATCAACAACTCTCTCAACAATATGGACAGCGATGACAACTCATCTTCCGCTCCTGAGGCAACTGAGACAGACACGCTGAATCTGACTACTGATAAATTTACCATTAAATACAAAAAGCATACCATTGCCAAAGATTTCGCAGGCAACTCCTGCATTATGATCTATTATGATTACACCAATCATTCCTCATCTGCTTCCAGTGCAATGGTAGATGTAAACCTGAAGGCTTACCAGCATGGAGAAGTCTGCGACGCAGCTATTCCGGAAAAAAATGACGATGCCATCGATCATTATACTGCCGAAATCCAGCCGGAACAGACTGTTACTGTATGCCAGGCATTCACACTTGCAGACGACAGTGATGTAACCGTGCAGGCTCAGGAATCATTCAGCTTTAATGAAGATACAACTGCCAGCCAGATTCTGAAAGTTAAATAAAAAAACGCCAAACAAATATAGCGGTTCGTATAATTCCAAAATATATGCACAGTTTTCAAAGTTATTTTTGAAAACTGTGCATATTTTTTATTTTAACAGAGCATACTGTTTCATATCACGTATGGATGAAAGGATGGTGACTTATGGGAAATAAATGTTTGCGATATACAGCACTGACCATTGCCATTATCGGTGCTGTAAACTGGGGCCTGATCGGCTTTTTTAATCTGAATCTGGTAGCATTGCTTTTCGGAAGTATGAGCTGGATCTCCAGGATCATCTATGGACTGGTGGGAATCTGCGGGCTTTATCTTCTTACTTTTTATGGTGATTCAGATACTGCATCTGCGGAATCCTGATACAGCGTCTGTAATCTTTAATCCTTCCCGAGACAGGAGAGCATTGCTGCTCTCCTGCTTTGCGTACCAGATTTTCCGCCACAGTGCTCTCCTGCCCGAAGGACTTTTTATATCATAGAAAATTACTCCGCAATATTCCAATGATATAAAAAAAAGACTTCGGAAAATCCGAAGTCTCAAGAGCGATAGACGGGGCTCGAACCCGCGGTCTCGACCTTGGCAAGGTCGCGCGTTACCAACTACGCCACTATC
>CAKRVX010000068.1 GCA_934409175.1 uncultured Blautia sp. | reverse complement strand
ACACTGGGAGAGGTTATTGCCAATTCCTGTAACGACGCTATGATGCAGATTGGTGCCAAACTTGGTGCAAAACAATTTGTAAAAGCGCAAAGCCTGTTTAATTTTGGTACCAGAACAGGTATCGATCTTCCGAATGAAGGAGCAGGTATTATTCATACAGAAGATTCCATGGGAGAAACAGAACTTGCATGTTCTGCATTTGGTCAGGGATTTACCTGCACCATGATTCAGGAAGTCAATGCTATGAGTTCTGTTATTAATGGAGGATATTATTATCAGCCTCATCTTGTGACAAAGATACTGGACAGCAGCGGAAGCACTGTAAAAATGATTACACCTACATTGCTGAAACAGACTATTTCCTCACAGATTTCTGCTGATATAAGAAGCTATATGGAACTCAGTGTGCAGCAGGGTACCAGCCGTCATTCCAAGGTTCAGGGCTACAGCTCAGGCGGTAAGACAGGTACTGCTGAGAAATACCCACGTGGAAATAAGAAATATCTGGTATCCTTTATCGGATTTGCCCCTGTAGATGATCCGGCAGTGATAATATATGTAGTTGTAGACGAACCGAATACGGATGATCAGGCAAACAGTACGTATCCTCAGTATATTGCACAGGGAATTCTTTCAGAACTTCTTCCATATCTGAATGTGAAACCTGATGAATCAGAAGATGGTACAGTACCGGAAACAGAATTGTGGGAAGGTTTCAAAGGGCATCTGAAAAGTGCGACAGGTACAGAGCTGGACAGCGACGGTAATCTGGTAGATGCGGAAGGCAACCTGATCGACTGGGATGGAAACCGCATTGATCAGAATGGTTATCTTCTGGATTCCAATGGAGATCATATATTGGATGAAGAAGGCAACTATAAAATGTCAACAAATCTGACAGCAGGTTCAGGAAGTACAGAAACAGATTCTTCAGATGATGGAGTATCCAATCCAGATGCACCTGCACCTCCGGAGGATAATGAAGAAAATACCACACAGGATAATAATGCTGAGACAGACGGTATCACCAATGAAGAGGCGGGACTGGAATAGTTGAAGATAATAACAAAATGAAATGCGGAATATCTCCGCAGAGAAGCTTCATATATTAATGTGAGCATCTCTGCGGAGATTTTTTATGAAGAAAAATATGACTTTTCATAAGAAGAAAATATGGGTAGTATTTCTGGTCTGCGGGTTTCTGATGATAGGACTGGCCGGCAGATTGGTCTATCTGATGTGTTTTCGTTCTGATTACTATTATGAAAAAGCAAAAAACCTTCATGAAAGAGAAAGGAATATAAAAGCTGCCAGAGGAAAAATACTGGATGCCAGAGGAAACGTTCTGGCATCTAATCGCGCTGTCTGTACTATTTCTGTGATCCATAGTCAGGTTAAAGAACCGGAAAAAGTTATTTCTCTTCTGACACAGAAACTGGGACTGCCTGAAGAGCAGATTCGTAAAAGAGTAGAGAAAATTTCCTCTATAGAAAGAATTAAGACAAATGTAGAGAAAGAGACAGGGGATGCCATACGTGAAGAAGGGCTGGCAGGAGTAAAGGTAGATGAGGATTATAAAAGATATTATCCATATGGCAGCCTGGCGTCTAAAGTTCTGGGCTTTACAGGGGGAGATAACCAGGGGATCATTGGACTGGAAGTGAAATATGAAGAAATTTTGAAAGGAAAACCAGGGAAAATTCTTACAACTACTGATGCCAGAGGCGTAGAATTGGATAAACTGGGAGAAGACAGGGAAGATCCTGTAGACGGCAGCAATCTGGTCCTGAGTCTGGATGTAAATATTCAGAAATATGCTCAGCAGGCAGCGCTGAAAGTGATGGAAGAAAAAGCAGCAGAAAGAGTGTCGGTTTTACTGATGAATCCGCAGAATGGGGAAATCTATGCCTGTGTTAATGTGCCGGAATTTGATCTCAATAATCCTTTTACTCTGAATATATCTGGGGATAATGAGCAGATCAGTGGGGAAAAAAAGCAGGATCTACTGAATCAGATGTGGAGAAATCCATGTTTGAATGATACCTATGAACCAGGATCCACATTTAAGATTATTACTATGTCGGCAGGGCTGGAAGCAGGGGTAGTGACCAAAGAAGACAGATTCTACTGCCCCGGATATAAAGTGGTGGAGGATCGTAGAATTCACTGTGCGAAAAGGACAGGACACGGATCGCAGAATTTTGTAGAGGGGGCACAGAATTCCTGTAATCCTGTGTTTATAGAAGTGGGACTCAGGCTGGGAGTAGAGCGGTATTATAAATATTTTCGTCAGTTTGGTCTTTTTGATAAAACCGGTATAGATTTGCCGGGAGAAGCAGGGACCATTATGCATGCCATGAAAAATATGGGAGAAGTGGAACTTGCGACGGTATCTTTCGGACAGTCTTTTCAGATCACTCCCATTCAGCTTGCCACAACAGTAAGTTCTCTGATTAATGGTGGGAGGCGTATTACACCACATTTCGGAGTTTCTGTTCTGAATCCGGATGGAACAGAAGGGGAAAAACTGGATTATCCTGTCAAAGAAGGGATTATCTCTGAGGATACTTCAAAGCAGGTCAGAGAAATTCTGGAAACAGTAGTGTCTCAGGGGTCAGGCAAAAATGCGAAGATCGAAGGTTATACGATAGGGGGAAAAACAGCAACTTCCCAAACACTGCCCAGGAGTGCCAATCGTTATATTTCTTCATTTCTGGGATTTGCTCCTGCTGAAAATCCACAGATTCTGGGACTTTGTATTATTCATGATCCCCAGGGAATTTATTATGGAGGAACCATTGCAGCACCTGTAATCCGCAGTATCTTTGAAAATATTCTGCCATATCTGGGAATCCCAAAGACATCAGAAACTGACTTCGAAAAAAACGCAGAGGGTTGATTAATGAAAGAAAAAGCCTTATACTAGAAACTGATTAAAAAATTAATAAAAAACGAAAGAATGAACGAGGTGTGAAATGGAATTTCAAGTTGTAATCCCTGTGTTGATCGCATTTGCAATCAGTGTTGTATTAGGACCGATCATCATTCCTTTCCTCAGGAAACTGAAGATGGGTCAGACAGAAAGAACAGAAGGGGTGCAGTCTCATCTGAAGAAAGCGGGAACACCGACTATGGGTGGTGTGATTTTTCTGATTGCAACTGCAGTAACTGCTTTATTTTATGTAGGAGATTATCCTAAGATCATTCCGGTATTGTTTCTGACTCTAGGATTTGGTATTATCGGATTCCTGGATGATTATCTGAAAGTTGTTCTGAAACGTTCTGATGGACTGCTTCCATGGCAGAAATTTCTGCTTCAGGTTGTACTGACAGGTATTTTTGTATTCTATATCGTGAATTATACAGACATTTCCCTGACTATGCGTATTCCATTCTGGAGCGGACATTTCCTGAATCTGGGATGGCTGGCTTATCCGGTATTGTTCTTTGCAGTGATCGGCACTGTAAACGGAGTAAACTTTACAGATGGTCTGGATGGTCTGGCTTCCAGTGTTACTTTGATCGTGGCTGTTTTCTTTTCTGTAGTTTCCATTGGAATGAAATCAGGTATTGAACCTATCACCTGTGCAGTAGTAGGAAGTCTTATGGGATTTTTGCTGTTTAATGTATATCCGGCCAAGGTGTTTATGGGAGATACAGGATCTTTGGCACTGGGTGGTTTTGTGGCAGGTACTGCATATGTAATGCAGATGCCTTTATTTATTCTGCTTGTAGGTCTGATCTACCTGATCGAAGTGCTTTCGGTTATGATTCAGGTGACTTATTTTAAAGCAACTCATGGAAAACGTATTTTCAAGATGGCTCCGATCCATCATCATTTTGAACTGTGCGGCTGGTCTGAGACAAGAGTAGTTGCCGTATTTTCCGTCATTACTGCTGTTATGTGTATGATTGCATTGCTGGCATTATAAAACACGGAATATAAGGAGGAAATATTATTATGGAATTACAGGGTAAAAAAGTTTTGGTATTTGGTTCCGGAAAAAGCGGAATCGGTGCATCAGATCTTCTGGCAAAAGTAGGGGCAGTTCCGGTGATCTTTGACGGAAATGCAGATATTGATAAAGAATCAGTGGTACATAAAACGGATGGTACTTACGCGGTAGAGGTTTATGCAGGAGAACTTCCGAAGAACGTGTCAGATAGCCTTGATCTGGTTGTTTTAAGCCCTGGCGTGCCGACAGATATCCCTCTGGTAAAAAGCTTTTATGAAAAAGGAATTCCTGTATGGGGAGAAGTAGAACTGGCATACAGAGTTGGTGATGGCGAAGTGCTTGCAATCACTGGAACCAACGGTAAGACTACTACAACTGCTCTTCTGGGGAAAATCATGCAGGATGCCAGAGAGTCTGTATTTGTAGTTGGAAATATTGGGACCCCATATACTTCCAAGGCTCTGGAAATGAAACCGAATTCTGTGACAGTTGCAGAGATCAGCAGCTTCCAGCTGGAAACTATTGATGAATTTGCACCGAAGGTTTCTGCAATCCTGAATATCACAGAAGATCATTTAAATCGTCATCATACCATGGAAGAATACATTCGTGTAAAAGAGCTGATTACTAAAAATCAGGGAACTGAGGATGTATGTGTGCTGAATTATGAGGATGAGGTGCTTCGTAAATTCGGAGAAAATATTGTACCAAGAGTTGTATATTTTTCCAGTGAAAGAAAGCTGGAACAAGGTATTTATCTGGATGGTAAAAATATCATTCTTAAAGATGGAGAAAAAGAGATTGAAGTGGTAAACACAGATGATCTGAAACTTCTTGGCAAGCATAATTTTGAGAATGTTATGGCAGCGGTTGCAATGGCTTATTATGACGGTGTTTCCATGGAAAGTATCCGTAAGAGCATCTGTGAATTTACTGCAGTTCCCCACAGAATTGAATATGTGACAGAGAAGAACGGAGTTGCTTATTACAATGATTCCAAAGGAACCAACCCGGATGCTGCAATCAAGGGAATCCAGGCTATGAACCGCCCCACTCTTCTGATAGGCGGCGGTTATGATAAACAGTCAAGTTATGATGAATGGATCGAATCTTTTGCAGGAAAGGTGCGTTATCTGGTTCTGATCGGACAGACCAGAGAGAAGATCAAAGAAGCTGCTGAAAAGCATGGGTTCCATGAAATCATTCTCTGTGAGAATCTGGAAGAAGCAGTGAAGGTATGTGCCGAAAAAGCCCACGAGGGGGATGCAGTTCTTCTTTCTCCTGCGTGTGCAAGCTGGGGACAGTTCGATAACTACGAACAGCGAGGCGATATGTTTAAGGAATATGTGAGAAATCTGTAGAATATCTATAGATAAGGCCTGATTCCGGAGACGCAGATGAGGCAGAGAGAACAGACGGAATTTTCAAAAAAGGATAGGATAATGCTGGTACTGGTAGTACTTTTGGCTGTATTCGGGCTGATCGTGCTGGGAAGTGCCAGTGAATATAATGGCAGAGTACGTTTCGGCGACTCTGCCTATTATTTTAAAAAGCAGTTATTTGCAACAGCGCTGGGACTGGGGGCAATGTATGTGGTTTCTTCTGTGGATTATCATTTCTTTGTCCGGCTGGCTCCGGTGCTTTATCTTCTGTCCATGGTTCTTTCTACAGCAGTGCTGCTTTTCGGACAGGAAATCAATGGATCGAAAAGATGGCTGAATCTTGGTCCGTTATCTTTTCAGCCTTCGGAATTTTCTAAGGTGGCAGTTATATTGTTTCTGACCTGGCAGATAGAACGTGCCAGAAAAACAGAAGGCATCTGGTTTATGTTCAGAACCATGCTGACCCTGCTTCCGATTGTGGGATTAGTTGGTTCCAATAATCTGAGCACTGCGATCATCATACTTGGAATTGGAGTGATACTGATATTTGCCTCTAATCCCGGATATGTACAGTTTATAGGACTGGGGACCGCAGGCGTGGGTTTCGTGGCAGTGTTCCTGGCTGCCGAGAGTTACCGGCTGGAACGTCTGGCAATCTGGAGAAATCCTGAAAAGTATGAAAAAGGATTTCAGACGATCCAGGGATTGTATGCAATTGGAAGCGGTGGTATTTTTGGAAGAGGATTTGGCAGCAGTCTGCAGAAACTGGGATTTGTGCCGGAAGCTCAAAATGATATGATCTTTTCTATTATCTGTGAAGAACTGGGATTGGGAGGTGCTGTTATATTGATGCTGGTATTTGGACTGCTCCTGTGGAGATTATGCATTAATGCCATGCAGAGTACAGATCTGGCGGGACTGCTGCTGTGTGGTGGAATCATGGGGCATCTGGCAATTCAGGTGATTCTCAATATTGCGGTGGTAACTAATTCAATTCCGAATACAGGAATTACGTTACCCTTTATCAGTTATGGTGGTACGTCAGTAGTATTTCTGCTGGGAGAGATGGGGCTTGCTTTGGGGGTGAGCAGTCACAGGAAAGGTATTTTTGCATATAATAGAAGGTAAGAGGCCCTTTAGGAGTGGAAATTTTGAATGAAATTCACGTAATGGGCAGGTCGGTCCTGAGTGGAAGTGTTTCCATACAGGGGTCAAAAAATGCAGCGTTGCCAATGATGGCAGCATCGCTGATGCACAAAGGGCTTAGTATTTTGCAGGGATGTCCGCGGATCTCTGATGTATTTTGTATGGAAGAGATTCTTAAGAATCTGGGTGCAGTGACTTGGTGGGAAAACCATGATCTTTATCTTGACTGTACCGGAGCAGACGGAACAATGATTCCGGAGCAGTATACCGGAAGAATGCGCTCATCTGTAATACTTCTGGCACCGGTCCTTTGCAGGAACCGCCGATGTCAGATCGGATATCCTGGTGGATGTGTAATTGGAAAAAGACCTATAGATCTTCATTTGATGGCTTTGCGATGTCTGGGAGCAGACATTAAAGAAGAAAAAAATTGTCTGAATGCTGAATGTAAGAAATTCAGAGGAAATGAAATATTTTTCTGTCAATCCAGTGTAGGCGCTACGCAGCAGGCGGTTCTGGCGTCTGTTCTGGCGGAAGGAGAAACATATCTTCACGGATGTGCCAGAGAACCGGAAATCATATGGCTGTGCCTGTATTTGAAATCAATGGGGGCAGACATAGAAGGAATCGGAACGGAATCACTTTTTATACATGGAGTAAAAACGCTTGGACCGGGAATATTTAAAGTTCCACCGGATCGCATCGTAGCGGGAACTTATATATGTGCAGCTGCAGCTGCCAGAAGTACGATCACTATTCAGAATGCTCCGGAGGGGGAACTGAAGAGCTTCCTGGAAGTATATCAGAAAATGGGTGGACAATATGAAGGGAAAAGTGGTACACTAAAGGTCAATGGAGAAAAGGCATGCAATCCTGTACCGTTGGTTGAAACCGGGATTTATCCGGGATTTCCTACTGATCTGCAAGCCCCGCTTATGGCAGTACTGGCCGGGATACCAGGGGAAAGCAGAATCAGAGAAACAATATTTGATGACAGATTTGGAAGTGCTCTGCAGATGAGAAAAATGGGAGCGCAAATTGATATAAATGGAAACACAGCATTGATCCGGGGGACAGAGAGACTGAGGAGCAGTGTGGTAAATGCCGGGGATCTCAGAGGTGGTGCAGCCCTGATCCTTGCAGCGTTGATGGCTGAAGGAGAAACGTGTATTCGGGGAGCCGATTTTATCAGCAGAGGTTATGAACATATCTGTGAAGACTTAGAAGTTTTAGGCTGTCAGATCTGGCAGTCATCTGACAAAGGAAATGAACATATATGAGAAAATCTAATTTCGGAAAAAAAAATCCACTGAAAAAAATGAGCAAAAAAGCAAAAAAAATAGCAGCAGGTATGGCAGGAGTTATAATTTTGTCTGCTGCTATTGCTTTTTTTTCCTATTATAAAGTTGATTCTGTGGAGGTGCGGGGAACTACTCATTACACCGATGATGAAATAAAAAAAATGGTACTGAGGGGGCCGATGGCATCTAACTCGGTTCTTGCACCTCTGATCTACAGTACTACGAATACTTCTGATGTAGCCTTTGTGGATGCATTTAAAGTTACACAGCTTAACAGGAACACGATCTGTATCAGTGTAAAGGAAAAAAAACCCATAGGATGTATCCATTATCTGGATAGTTATATATATTTTGACAGAAACGGGACTTTTATAGAGGGATCTAAAACTTTGGATAAGACAGTGCCGTATTTTGACGGAATACAGGTCAATAAAGTTGTGATGGATGAGAAACTTGACATCAGAGGGGAGACTGTTCTGAATACAGCAGTAGCGTTGTCTACGATATTTCAGAAGAATGATATGATTCCGGATCATATTCAGTTCGACAGCAGTTATTCCATAAACCTGATCTATGGAGATATTACCGTACAGTTGGGAAAAGATGAGAATCTGGAGGAAAAGATGAATCGTGTCATTGCAATCCTTCCAAAACTTTCAGGGAAAAAAGGAATTCTTCATATGGAAAGTGTTTCAATGGATACGAATACTTTTGAAGAAGAAAAAGAAGAAGTTACGGCAGAGAACTGGAACGGTGGTTATGATGAGGATGGTAATTATACCGGAGATGGTGAGTATGACGAAAATGGTAATTATGTAGGAGCAAAGCCGAAGACGGCATTGGATGAAGCTATCGAGAACTGGAATGGAGGTTATGATGGGGATGGCGATTACACAGGAGAAGGCGAATACGATGCCGACGGCAATTATGTAGGTCCAAAGCCAACACAGGAATCAGTGGATGCTGCGGCAGGAGAAAATGGAACAGATACAGACAGCAGTACAGATACACAAACACAAACGGGGGATTCCACTGACAGTTCTGATGATAGCAGCGAAAATTATGACAGCGGCTATTCAGATGGCAATGATGAAAACAGTTATTCTGGCGATTACAGTGAGGATGACAGTGACAGTTATAATGGAGATTATTACAGTGATGATTATGGATATTAAAGCCGTTTATCCTGTATAAAAAACGATGATATAGGTATGAAAGCAGGAATAACCAAGAAAAAAAGTAGAAAAAAACGAAATTAATGGTTGATTAATTCCAAAAAAAAATATATGATATATCTATATGTAGCTATGACATAAATTACTGAATTGGATATCAGATAGAAATAAAGGAGGAAGTACATTGTTAGAGATCATGTCAAATGAGGCTGAATCATCTGCAAAGATTATTGTAATTGGCGTGGGTGGAGCCGGAAATAATGCAGTAAACAGAATGGTGGAGGAATCCATCGGGGGAGTAGAGTTTGTAGGTGTGAATACTGATAAACAGGCTTTAACTCTTTGCAAAGCTCCAACTGTACTTCAGATTGGCGAAAAGATTACCAAGGGTCTTGGTGCAGGTGCACAGCCTGAGGTTGGACAGAAAGCTGCAGAAGAGAGCATTGAAGAAGTGAAACAGTTAATGGAAGGCGCAGATATGGTATTCGTTACCTGTGGTATGGGCGGCGGAACCGGAACAGGTGCTGCACCGGTAATCGCTGCAGCGGCGAAGGAAATGGGTATCCTTACAGTAGGAGTAGTTACCAAGCCTTTCCGTTTTGAAGCGAAAACACGTATGAACAATGCACTTGCAGGTATTGAGAATCTGAAGAAAGCAGTTGATACACTGATCGTTATTCCTAACGATAAATTATTAGAGGTAGTAGATCGCCGGACAACCATGCCGGAGGCATTAAGAAAAGCTGATGAAGTTCTGCAGCAGGCAGTACAGGGTATTACAGACCTGATCAATCTGCCGGCACTGATCAACCTTGACTTTGCAGATGTTCAGACAGTTATGACAGATAAGGGAATCGCACATATCGGTATCGGTGAAGCAAGAGGCGATGATAAAGCTATGGAGGCTGTTCAGCAGGCTGTTTCTTCTCCGCTTCTTGAGACAACTATCAAAGGTGCGACACATGTTATCATCAATATTTCCGGTGATATCTCCCTTATGGATGCGAATGATGCTGCAAGTTATGTACAGGAACTTACAGGCGAGGATGCAAATATTATTTTTGGTGCCATGTATGATGATACAGTTGCTGATTACTGTAGAATTACAGTTATTGCAACAGGTTTAAATGATGAGAATCTTCAGGCAACCCCTTTCGGAAAAAGAAGCGCAGCTTCTTCCTTTGGCTCCAGAAGACCTTCTTCTCAGGCAGCGCCGTCAGCAGGAACAGCTGCAGCAGGCACAGGCATGAATATGCCAAGTTTTAGCCTTCCGACTATGAATGCAACACCATTCGGAACAACAAAGACTCCGTCCAGTACTGTTCAGAAAAAAGACATTCAGATTCCGGATTTCTTAAGAAACAGATAATTAATGGTGAAAATCAAAGAGACATACCGATAATGGCATGTCTCTTTTTTGATGGGTAATATGGGCTGAATTAATCAGGCACCGCAGCTGCACTGGAACGTATCACATTTGGTGTCAGAAGAACTGTGTGCACTCGACCCGTCAACCTGAATGGAAGAAGCAGTACATTTACAGTCTGAGTTATAGGTACAGTTGTGGGCTTTACAGTCAATCTGAATCTTTTCGCAACCACATCCGCTGGCACAACTGTTGGTGACAGAACTTCCGGTACGTTCACGGAAACTGCCGCAGCTTGTTTCATTTGCCGTAGTGGCATTTTCTCCGGTAACATCGATATCACCTTTGGAACAGAGCTGTTCTTTGTTATACATACAGGTAGTTGCTGAACATTTCAGAATTGTCATGATTTTTTCCTCCTTGAACTGAGTTATTTTGCCGCAGTGATCGAAAGTGACAGATGCGGTCATAAAGATAGAGTGTCCCCAAATACGAAAAATATGTATGAAATTAAGACAGGAAGTTTGAAAAATATAGAACTGGCAAAAGTGAAAGAAACAGTAACATATAAAGAAAATTATATTGAGAAAAAAATAAAAATATACTTGACTTAAGAAGAAAAGCATGGTATCTTATACAAGTACGTAAGAAAACAAAGCAGAGTTCCACTCTCACCTCAGCGCATATGATTGA
>CAKRVX010000067.1 GCA_934409175.1 uncultured Blautia sp. | reverse complement strand
AAATGTCCCTTACACCTTCAGGTGTATGAAAAATACGCTGCATTGTATAATCCTCCTCATCTGTGATACGAACTGCCGGATACAGTAAACGGCAGTTTTTCCGGATATATGATTTTTCTGCCGCGCGCTTTATTTCGTTAACGTGCTACCATATTATCATACTGATACGGAAAACTAGATAAAATTATAAAGGTTATTGTGCAAATTGTCAATCCCTGTCATTCAAATCTTTCTGGATTCCATCCAGATACGGAACCAGAAATTCCCCCTTTCTGCCCAGATAATATTCCTGTGTAAGTTCTTCTCTGCGAAAACTCTTTCTCCCCCCCTGTTCCATTCTCTTCCAGAATATTTCCAGTTCCCTTAATGTAAGATAATAAAAAAGATTGTCATGACTGAAAAAAATAAGAAAAAATGCCACACCGCCCTGTTTCTCAAAGGCTTCCATAAATTCCACCTGATGGGAATGAATATTTGCCAGAGGAAAGGTTTCTGTGCAGCATTCTTTTGCATCAAAACAGACAGGAATCCCCTGTACAGCTCCGATATAGTCCACTGTACTTTTCTGTTCAAAATACGCCAGTGTGATATGACGGTTATTTTTATCCATACGGACCGGTGTGATCGGAGTGGGAATTTTCTGAATCAGTGCCAGTCCTTTTTCTCTGTACTGTTCATTGGTCCTATTTATCAGTTCCTCCAGGGTGGAACCTCTTAGTCCTCTGCTGTTCCAGGTTGCCAAAAAACTCCCCCCCTTACTGTTCTTTCTCTTTATAATGGTTCAGCAATTTAATGGAGGGATAATACCGTATTACTGCCTTTCCCACAATCTCATCAAAAGTTACAAAATGGCTGGTCTTCCAATAACGGGAATCCTTTGAATTATTACGGTTATCTCCCATTACAAAATAACTGTCTTCCGGCACTTCATATGGTCCGAAATTTCCTCTCGGCATCTCTGCAGTAAAACTGTCATCCAAAGGAGTCTCCGAATCGTTAATATAAACCTTACCGTTTATGATCTGCACCTTTTCACCGGGCAGTCCGATAATCCGTTTGATATACAGCTGGCTCTCATCATCCGGATATTTAAAAATGATTATGTCAAAGCGCTGTGGTTCCCTGAATTTTTTATTGATCTTATGGCCCAAAAAATCTATGTTCAGGCCATAGGAAAGCCGACATCCGAAAATACGGTCACCGGTCATAATGGTGTTTTCCATAGATTCTGAAGGAATCTTTGCATTGATCAGCACAATATTATTTATTAATGTCACAATGAGAACTACGATTATGATCATCTTTGCGTAGTCCCATACTTCTCTCCAGATTTTCATGATATGCCTCCTCCAGGTGTTCTTCTCTTATAATACGATGAAACAATTCAGGGACAGGCGCTGTAAAGCACTGTCCTGTCTGTGGAATCACTAATTTATATGCATGAAGAAGCTGATATTTTACCCCCTTATCGGCATACTGTCTGTTGAATTCTCTATCTCCATACTTTCCATCTCCCAGAAGCGGATGACCGATACTGCTCAAATGTGCACGGATCTGATGAGTTCTTCCCGTAATCAGCTCTACTTCCAGAAGAGTCACCTTACCATTACTTCCCAGCGGACGATATCCTGTCTCTACAGGAAGAGAATCCGACATTTTCTTCGTACTTACAGTAACCCTGTTGGTCTTCTGGTCTTTATGCAGCCAACCCTTAATATGTGATCTTTTTTCTATTTTCCCTTTCACAATGCACAGATAATATTTATGAAGGGTTCTGTCGTGAAAAATCTCAGACAGAAACTGAAGTCCTGCCAGACTTTTCCCCGCACATACCATCCCACTGGTATTACGGTCCAGACGGTTACATACAGAAGGGCGGAAAGTTTTCAGCTGCTCTTCCGTAAGTTCACCTTTCTGCAAAAGATATCCGATCAAATATTCTACAAGAGACGGCGTCCCATCATCAGCAGGCTGAGAAAGCATTCCTGCCGGTTTATTAATAACCACAATATCACTATCCTCATAGATGATATCCAGTTTACAATAGGCTCTCTCCACCTGCACGCTTCCCGCAAATTTGTCAAAAGTTTCATCACTTAAGAAAAGTCTGACATCATCTCCTTTTTGGAGTTTTTCATTTCCTGTAGCCTTTTTTCCATTTAAAGTAATGTTTTTTTTACGAAGCATTTTATATAAAAAGCTTTTAGGTGCTTCCCGAAGAAGTTTTGCCAGATATTTATCAAAGCGTTGTCCGGCTTCATTTTCTTCTATGATAAGTTCTTTCATTGATAATTACGGCTCCTGTATCTTTCTTATATTACTGTTCCCGGATTTACAGACAAATAGCCAGTATCGTCTGTCTGATCAGCTCATTTCTGGAAAGATCCGGATATTTCTCATCCGGCGTAAAACGGATTCCCTCTTCCAGAGACTCTTTGTGAGCATTCATGGAATCCAGACGTTCCAGAAAAGGACGAAGATCTGTAAATATTTTTACCGTTGCTTTATATCCGTTTTTTCGGATGATCTTTTGAGAATTCTCTTCCATAAAAGAAGTATCAATCTTTGGATCGCTGCTGTAGGCAGCTACTGTATTTCCGCAAACTGCTACAGCATCAATATAAGCACTTTTCTCATAAAAAGTCATATACATCTCATATGCCATATTCAGTTCACCCTGATGCTCCCGTATTTTTTTATATAGTTTTTCATCCAACGGTCTGCATTTCAGGACCATGATCAGACTTACAGCAGACTTGCAGGCAGGCAGGCATCCTACTACTGCTACTACTGTCCAGATAGTCATTCTGGTTTTAAAATAAATCCAGGATGTAAAAAAGATGAACAGCGGCACTGCAAACAAAATCGCAGTAATCACAAAACGTCTTTTCTTTTCACTTTTAAAATATCCAAATTCTCCTTTGGGAGTCCTGTTCTTTTTTATCATCTGTGTCCTCCTTTAGAATTTTTCTTATGTACATTTCGAATCGTTTTTTTGGCAGCAGATTTTTTGGCTCCTGTACTTTGTTTTCTGCCTCCGGGCTGATGTGAAGGTGATATATTTCCGCTCTTTTTCTCTCGCATAGGGCGGATCAGACATTTCGGTCCATAGCCTACCAGGTCCATTCTTCCGGCAATCTTCAAGCCTTCAAGGACCAGTTCTCTGTTTTCAGGATTTTTATACTGCATCAGTGCACGCTGGATAGCTTTCTCATGGGGATTTTTCGGTACATATACCTTTTCACCCGTAAGAGGATGAATTCCTGTGTAATACATGCAGGTAGAAAGAGTAGAAGGTGTAGGATAAAAATCCTGCACCTGCTCCGGTGTAAAGCCCAGATCTCTTACATATTCCGCCAGTTTTACCGCTTCTTTCATAGTACAGCCTGGATGAGACGACATAAAATACGGCACCGCATACTGCTGCTTACCTGTCTTTTTATTCGCTTTCTCATATTCACGCAGGAACTCTTCATACACACTGTGACTGGGTTTCCCCATATATTTCAGTACCTGATCCGATACATGTTCCGGTGCTACACGAAGCTGTCCGCTTACATGATGTTCCACCAGTTCCTTCAGAAACGTCTTATCCCTGTCTGCCACCACATAATCAAAACGGACACCGGAACGGATAAATACTTTCTTTACTCCGGGAATCTGTCTCAATTCCCTCAGAAGAGTTACATAATCAGAATGATCCACCCTCAGATTCTTACATGGTTCCGGAAAAAGGCACTGTTTATTTTTACATACGCCTTTTGTCAGCTGTTTCTGACAGGACGGCTGCCTGAAATCAGCAGTCGGACCGCCTACATCATGAATATATCCTTTAAATTCAGGATCTTTTGTCATTCTGGTCGCCTCTTCGATCAGAGATTCATGGCTTCTGGTCTGCAAAATTCTTCCCTGATGAAAAGTCAGGGCACAAAAATTACAGCCTCCAAAGCACCCTCTGTTACTTGTCAGGCTGAATTTAATTTCCTCAAGTGCCGGAATCCCTCCCATTTTCTCATACATGGGGTGAATCTTTTCTGTATAAGGAAGTGCATAGACATCATCCATCTCTTCCTGGGTCAACGGCAATGCCGGCGGATTCTGTACCACATATCCTCTGCTTCCATAAAATTCTGCCATAGGCCTGGCGCTGAAAGGATCCGTATTCTGATATTGCACTGCAAAACTGTCCGCATAGGTCTTTTTGTCTTCTTTTACTTCCTCATAAGAGGGAAGAATGATCGGCTCATACACGCGATCAAGATCTTTGCATTTAAATACAGTTCCCGCGACATAAGTGATCTCTTCCACCGGAATTCCACTGTCCAGAGATTCCGCAATCTCTATAATGGAATGCTCACCCATTCCATATGAAATCAGATCGGCACCTGAATCAATCAAAATGCTGTGTTTCACTTTATTCTCCCAGTAATCATAATGTGCCAGACGCCTGAGACTTGCTTCGATCCCACCCAGAATAATGGGCGTATGTTTATAGGACTGACGGATCAGATTACTGTAGACAATTGCCGCCCTGTCAGGCCGAAGTCCCATCTGTCCTCCTGGAGAGTACGAATCTTTCTGCCTGTGCTTTTTGGACACAGTATAATGATTTACCATGGAATCCATATTTCCCGCTGTCACCAGAAAGCCAAGGCGTGGTTCTCCAAATACCTGAATACTCTCCTTCTTTCTCCAGTCCGGCTGACTGATGATCCCGACCTTATATCCACGACTTTCCAGCAGTCTGCTGATAATAGCCGCACCAAAGGAAGGATGGTCCACATAGGCATCTCCTGTCACATAGACAAAATCTGCCTGTTCCCATCCCCTTTCCTTCATTTCTTTTTTATTTACCGGTAAAAAATCCTGCATTTATATTTCCTCGTATGTAATTACTTGTGAAACACTTTTCTATACATGGTGATATACAGCCTGCGCGCGGTAACCCTCTGAGATAATATCAAGCTGTCTGTGAAAACGTTCCAGCTGCTGCAGATCCTTCGTCCTGAACACCCGCAGGAATTCATCCTGGATCTTCGCAATCTCCCGCTTGTTCGCCAGCTTATAAAGATTCTCAATATTGATCAGAATATCCTTCACCAGATTAGACTGCATCTGAGAAGAATTCTGTGCATCCATGATCTCATTTCTGACAGAAGACATCTCCCTGTCAAGGGCATTAATGGCATCTGCCGCTTTACTCAAACGCTCTGCCACATGTTCCGGCATGTCTCCCTTATATTTATACTGCAGGGAATGTTCAATGGTAGCCCAGAAATTCATGGCCATAGTACGAATCTGAATTTCTGCCTGGAGCTTCTTTGGGCCCTTCACCGTGTCCACTGTATAATAAATAATCAGATGATAACTTCTGTACCCGCTCTGCTTGATATGTTTCAGATAATTCTTTTCACTTTTTATGATCATATCACTTCTCTTCTGGATCAGAGAAGCTACTGTCTCGATATCTTCCTCAAACTGGCAGATAATACGTACGCCTGCTATATCTTCTACTTCTTCTTCCATTCGTTCCATAGGAATATGTTTCCGCTGCATCTTTTCCAGAATACTGCTTACACTCTTTACTCTGCCTTCTACCTGCTCAATAGGGCAATATATATCATTTTCCTTGCACTCATCAATAATATGGTTAAATTTAACTTCCAGCTCTCTCACAGCCAGTTCGTAGGGGCATAAAATGCTTCTCCATAACTGTATTTCCATTTTCACTCGCTCCTTGCATTTCATACATTTTGTTATTATAGCATAGATTTAAAAAAATATCTCGCTAATATGAATAGTTTCTGATTTTTTTAGAAACAGCCTTCAATACCCAGTAGGGATTGACACTTAATTCTTTATGATTAGGTGTTTCAATATAAATTCCCATATGGAGATGTACCGGAAACATAGCAGTGGTCCCTTCTTCCCCATATCCGGTATTTCCCATATATCCCAGAATATCCCCGGCTTCAACCAGCTCCCCTTCTTTAAAATATTTCTCATATCCGGATAAATGTGCATAATAAAAGTACCCGCCATGAGAAGCGCGAATACCGATCCTGTAACCTCCCAAAGGAAGCCACCCGATCTTTTCTACAGTTCCATCTGTCATGGAAAGAATCGGGTAATAACCCGGCTGTTTCTTTTTGCCAAAAAGATCGCAGCCTTCATGCACACGCTGTCCACCATAAGTTCTGGGAGCTCCGTAGGTATTCTCGAAGAAAATCTCATCATCCGGTACGGGAAAATATTTCAGATCAGCCCAAATAGACTGATATGTTTTTCTTAACCGGAAATATTCCACTGGTTTGTATTTTTTATATGGTACAGAATCTGTCCATATTTCATCCGGAAAGAATTTTCCGTGGAGCATAGTCACAGTCAGATCATCAGCAAAATCATCTGATTCCGAAAGTTTTTTATACAGTTTTTCTGACAGATGCTGCTCCCTGAATTTTGATGTTTCACAGGTATTTATATTCAGGCAGGATACCTGACTGCGTTTATCCAGAATATCCGATATCTGCACCAGTATCAACAGCAATACACAAAGGCTCAGAATATTTTTCCGCATAAACAGCGCTCCTCCGGCATTCTGATAATAATATATGCTGAGCAAAATGTCTTTAGAACTGATTTCCGGTAAAATAATCCTGCTACAGAACTCTTTTTATAATACACAAAAAGCAGATTCTCCTGTTCATCGGAACATAGAATCTGCTTTTGATTATATTGACAGTTTATATTTTTATCAGTCCTTTAATGATTCCAGAACTTTCACCAGATATTTCCATACACGTTCTGTAGAAGAAATACTCAGAACCTCTTCTGAAGTATGAATATCTTTCATATCCGGTCCAAGGGAAACGCAGTCCAGGTTATCCATCTTCTTATAAAACAGACCACATTCCAGACCTGCATGAATTGCTACTACATTTGGCTTTTCTCCATACATCTCTTCATAGACTTCTACCATTTTGTCACGAAGAGGTGACTCTTTACGATATTCCCACGCAGGATAAACTCCTTGTCTCTCATACTCTCCCCCGAGAAACTCTGTCAGATATTCAATCTTATCAGAAAGTGCATCGCGGGCTGTCTCTACAGAGCTCCGGATACTGGAACTCGCCATCACCTCATCTTCAGATGTGGTCAGGATTCCAATATTGGAGGAAGTTTCTACCAGGCCTGAAATAGTTCCGCTCATTTTACGGATGCCATAAGGTACGTTCATCAGATAGAATATAACTTTTTCCTTACTTGTCGGATGAAGGACTCTGACTTCCTTTTCTCCTTCCTCTGTTACCTGCACTGTGATTCCCTCATCAGTTCCCGCATATTCTTCTCTCCACGCAGTCTGCATCCGGGCAGCATATTCCTTTATAGCCTTTACATTCTCATCATCTGTAAGAAGTTCTGCAACAGATTCTCTGGTAATAGCATTATCTTTCTGTCCACCCTGTACACTGATCAGCTCGTAATCAGCTTTTTTCTTCAGTCCATAGAGGAAAGATCCCAGAAGATAGTTTGCATTTGCACGATTCTTATCAATCTCAGCTCCGGAGTGTCCTCCCATCAGACCAGTAATCTTTACATTCAGTTTCTGGCCTTTTGCATCTACTCTTGCTACAGGAAGATGGCTGACTCCACTGAGACCGCCTGCACAGCTGATCCAGAGACTTCCCTCAGCCTCAGAATCAAGATTGATAAATCTTCTTCCCTTCAGTACACTGCAGTCAAATCCCACAGCTCCCAGAAGGCCGATTTCCTCATCTACTGTAATGAACACTTCAAGAGGAGGATGTGCGATCGTATCACTTTCCAGAACCGCAAGTCCATATGCTACTGCAATTCCGTCATCTCCGCCAAGTGTGGTTCCGTTTGCAGAGATATAATCTCCTTCTACTGAAAGATTTAAACCATCTTTTGTAAAGTCGTGCTCTACATCCGGACGTTTTTCACATACCATATCCATATGTCCCTGCAGAATCACTGTAGGTGCATTCTCATATCCTTTTGTACCTGGTTTATAGATTACTACGTTGTTCATTTCATCCTGAATATATTTCAGTCCGTGATCCTTTGCAAACTGCACCAGATAGTCGCTGATCTGTTTTGTATTTCCTGATCCATGAGGAATTTTACAGATCTCCTCAAAATAATGGAATACCCTTTTCGGTTCACAGTTTTCTAATACTGCCATATCATTACCTCCAATAAATCACATGATAATATTTATTCGTTACTGATCATTCTGCCATCATATCACAATTGCAGAATATTTATCTGTAAACAGTAACGCATTTATTTTCAATAAACGCCATAAGATTAAATAAAAACTTCAGGCGTATATGAAACGAATTCTATTAACTGCCGCAACTCTGCTACTGCTTATATTTCTTCTGTTCCACCCGCAGGAAGGACTGATAGCCGCCAGAACAGGTATGAATTTATGGCTGAACAATCTGATTCCGGCCCTTCTTCCCTTTATTATTCTTACAGGAGTGCTGATTCATACAGATGGTATTGAAAAAATCTTCGCTCCCTTCGAACCGCTTTTCAGTACACTTCTGGGTGTAAACGTCTACGGTGGATATGTTTTTCTGCTGGGACTGCTCTGTGGATATCCCATGGGAGCAAAACTGGCATCTGATATGTATGAATCCGGCAAAATCTCACGCCGGGAAGCTGAATATCTTACAACCTATTGTAATAATGCAAGCCCGGCTTTTATCATTACATATCTTGGCCGGATATGTCTAAAAAATGCAGTCTCCATACCTCGGCTTTTCCTCTGCCTGTTTCTGTCAGATTTTATCTGCATGATGTTTTTTCGCTTTTTTGTTTACAGAAACCATATACAGACATTTACACATAATGAAAAAAAAGAGACATCTGCAGCGCCCTTATCGGGAAGCATTCTTGATGTCTCTATTATGAACGGATTCGAAACCATCACCCGGCTTGGAGGATATATCCTCCTGTTTTCCATACTTGCCGGCTGCATAAGTCTTTACTGGCCCTTCTCTCCCGTATCCCGCTATATCCTGCTGGGATTTACAGAAATTACAACAGGGCTGTCTCTCATTGCCGATTCCGGGCTGCCGTTTACAGTTCGCTGCATTCTCTCTGCTGCTGCAGTCGCATTCGGCGGTATGTGTATCCTTGCCCAGACAAGAAGCATCCTCCACAGAGACCTGCACTTTTTGCCCTGCCTGACAGCCAAGTGTCTCAACGCAGCACTGACCGCCATACTAACCTGCCTGTTACTTTGCTGAAAACAGATTATCAGTTTTCTCCAAGGTCGTCCAACAGATCATCATCGGTGTCTTTATCATCATCGTCATGATAAGACCCTGTGATAGCTGCAGCCTGTGCTGTCTGAGGTGCAAGTTCCTGGCGGTTATGATTTACAACATCCAGGCAGCTCTGTAAAGCATCAATAAAAGATTTATATTTCACGCCTGCATCATCCAGTGTTGTATTCAAAACATTACCAATGTTTGCCATCATATCATCTGTATATGTGATAGCACTAAGACGGATACTGTTTGCATCCTGTGTAGCAGAGTCCAGAATCTCCTGTGCTTGCTTGTTTGCCGCATTGATCGTATCGTTTGCCTGAGCATATGCTTTCTGCATGATCTCATGCTGTGTTACAAGTTCCTGAGCCTTTGTCTGTGCATCTGCGATCAATGCATCTGCTTTGGACTGTGCATCTTCCAGAATAGCATCTTTATTGTTAATGATCTTCTGATAACGTTTGATCTCATCAGGTGTTTTCAGTCTGAGTTCTCTTAAAAGTTCCTCTATTTCCTCTTTATTAACGACAATCTTGGTAGTAGATAACGGCTGAAATTTACAGCTCTCTACATATTCCTCGATCTCACCAATAATCTGTTCAATTCTGCTGCTCATAGTACACTCTCCTTATTTTCTCTATTTATCCGCATGAAGCTTCTCGATAACTGCATCAGTTATTTCCTTAGGTGCAAATTTACTCAGATCCCCGTTAAAGTTCGCAACTTCCTTCATAATAGTGGAACTCAGATACGCATACTCCAGGCTGGTAGTCAGGAACACCGTATCCACATCTGGTGCCAGTACACGATTCGTCTGGGCCATCTGAAGCTCATATTCAAAATCAGTAACAGCACGCAGCCCACGGATGATCACCTGAGCTTTATTTTCTCTGGCAAAATTCACAGAAAGACCCTCAAATGCCTTTATTTCTACATTCGGGATGTCTTTCGTCGCCTTTTCTAATATATTAACACGTTCCTTCACAGAAAACAACGGACTTTTTGAAGAATTATGCAAAACGCCCACGATCACTTTGTCAAAGGAAACTGCCGCCCTCCGGATCACATCAAGATGGCCATAGGTAGCCGGGTCAAAACTTCCCGGATAAACTGCTATTTTCATGTGTTTTTTCTCTCACTTTCTCCGCACAAGTGCATAATCAATTTATGCACGCATAAAAAATACATGCTTGTTTGTTTTATATTCTTTTGAACGGAGCTGCTTATATCCGAGACCTTCCGCATAGCTGAAATCTGTTTCAAGATCTGCTTCTACTATGATCAACGTGTTTTCATCTGCCACTGTACTGTCCGCAAGATATTCCAGTACCTGACGTTCCAGTTCTTTATTATACGGCGGATCCATAAAAATGATATCAAATGCACCTTTCCCCTCCAGAGAACGCAGTGCCTGCAGCACGTCCATGTTCAGCAGTTTACCACCTTCCGCCAATTTTGTAAATGCAAGATTTTCTCTGATACAGGCTGCTGCTTTCGGATTCTTCTCCACAAATACCGCCATATCAGCTCCCCGGCTCAGCGCCTCGATACCAATACCTCCGCTTCCCGCAAAAAGGTCCAGAAATCTGCATTCTAAAAGTTCCGGCTGTAAAATATTAAATAAAGTTTCTTTAATCCGGTCTGTGGTAGGTCTTGTATCCATTCCCGGAATCGTTTTTAAATTCAGTCTTCTTGCTTTTCCTGCTATTACTCTCATTTCAGATTCAGTCTCCAATCCAGG
>CAKRVX010000066.1 GCA_934409175.1 uncultured Blautia sp. | reverse complement strand
GATTTGTCGATGAAAACTGCTTTACAAATGGCTGTGACTATTTTATACTTGGTCTACAGCGACTCTCAGGGGAGCGCAAAGCTCCCTTTTTTCTTATTGTCCCGGCTGGGACATTCCATATCAAGTCAGGGCGTCCTGCCCATTTTATTTTCAAATCAAGAAAGGAACTGAATATGCAGAAAAGTTATGAAACCTTTATTGAGGAATTGGAGTCAGGTCTTTATGAGGCGACCGGGATTGCCAGGGAAAATATGCATTTTGAAAAGGAGGGTGGGAAATATGCGCCTGTTGGTGACCGCCTTCTCATAAAATTTGCAGAACATGAAGATGCATGGGAGGTGTGTGGGTTATATACCAGAGAACTTTACAAAAATTATGAGACAGGAGTTTCTATGAGTGAGATTCTGGATGAGATTGTGGAGGATATTACCAGGATAAAAGAGTCTGATGTTTATGAAAAAACAAGGGAAATTGAAAATTATGAAAAAATAAATAAGAGACTTTTTATCAGACTTTTGAATAAAGACAAATATGAACAAGAATTAAAAGATGCTGTGTACAGATCTTTGGGAGATATAGCATTAGTGCTTTATATGAAAGTATCAGAATGTGATGGATGTGTTACCAGTACTAAGATTCGGCAGAGAATTTTGGACAGGTGGGAAAAGGATGAAGACGAAGTATTTAAGGAGGCTCTTTTAAATACGTATTTTATGAGTCCTCCCAGAATTTACAGATGGGAGCAGATGATTTTTAATCCGGATTATGAAGGAGAAAATTTCATGAATCTTACAGGAAATGCAAATCTGCAGAAAGATGCCATGGGAAATTGTCTCAGCACTTCAGAGAAAACCAATGGAGCAGTGGCTGTGTTTCTGCCGGGAGTAGCGGAGAGACTGGCATATCTGCTGGATTCGGATTTTTATATGGTGTTTACAAGTATACACGAGGTAATGATTCACAATGATCATTGTGTGGACCCGGAAGATCTGGAAAGTGTGCTTGCAGATACAATCAAAGAGGCTACGCCAGAAGAAGATTATCTTACATCCCGGATTTATCAATACTGCAGGGAAACACACAGATTCATCTGTGTAACAACGGAAGAAGCTGAAAAATAAAAAGAGACTGCCAAAAGGCAGTCTCTGAAGAATACACATAAAACAGAAGAATTATCCTAATAAAGCGGAATCATTACTGAATTCTTCACCGCTTGCACGTTCAAACTGATCCAGAAGATCTTTAACAGTAAGCTTTTTCTTTTCTTCACCCTGGATATCCAGAATGATTTTTCCTTCCATCATCATGATCAGGCGGTTTCCATGAGTAATGGCATCTTTCATATTATGAGTGATCATCAAAGTTGTGAGGTGATCACGATTTACGATCATATCTGTGATTTCGAGAACTTTGGCGGCTGTTTTGGGGTCAAGGGCTGCAGTGTGCTCATCCAGAAGCAGAAGTTTTGGCTTCTGAAGAGTTGCCATAAGAAGTGTAAGAGCCTGTCTTTGACCACCGGAGAGAAGTCCTACTTTAGAGGTAAGTCTGTCTTCCAGACCAAGACCAAGGATTTTCAGAAGCTCTTTATATTCTTCGCGCTCTCCTTTGGTAATTCCCGGACGGAGAAGACGGGACTTTCCGCGGCGGCGGGCAAGCGCAAGGTTCTCTTCAATACCCATGGTAGCAGCAGTTCCGGTCATCGGATCCTGGAAAACACGTCCCAGGTACGCAGCGCGTTTATGTTCGGAAAGTTTGGTGACATCGATATTATCGATGAGAATTTGGCCTTCATCAACAGGCCAGGTACCGGCTACAGCATTTAACATAGTAGATTTTCCGGCACCATTTCCGCCGATAACTGTTACGAAATCACCTTCATTTAACTTCAGATTCAGACCATTCAGAGCACGTTTTTCATTGATGGTTCCTGGATTAAAAGTTTTATAGATATTTTTCAGTTCAAGCATTTTTATTTACCTCCCCTTTTGGCTGGTTTACTGAAATATTTGCCTTTCCAGTATGGGAATGCGAGGAAGAGAGCAACCACGATTGCAGACAGCATTTTCAGCAGGTCTGTATCAATACCCATCCAGATAACAACCTGAAGTACCAGATAATACAGGATGGATCCAAGGATAACTGCGGTCAGGCGAAGGGCAAAATTACGGAAAATACGTCCGAAGATCGCTTCCCCGATGATGACTGCTGCCAGGCCGATGACAATGGAACCACGTCCCATATTTACATCCGCAAATCCCTGGTATTGAGCTAGAAGAGCACTGGAAAGTCCAACCAGTCCGTTTGAAATCATTAGTCCAAGAACCTTGTTCGTATTTGTATTGATACCCTGGGCACGAGACATGTTTGGATTACATCCCGTTGCGCGAAGGGAACATCCAAGTTCTGTTCCAAAGAACCAGTAGAGAACAGCGATTAAAATAATACACATTACTGCTACGATGAAGATGGTATTCTTGGAAATAGATGTGTTTTTAATATGACGCAGGGAAACCAAAAGGTCATACTTGTCAACATTGATTGCCTGGTTGGCTTTTCCCATGATTTTCAGGTTTACAGAATACAGTGATAATTGGGTCAGGATTCCGGCCAGAATTGCAGGAATTCCCATAAATGTATGAAAGATTCCCGTTGCCAGACCGGCGAGCATTCCTGCTGCAGTAGCTGCCAGCAGGGAAATCCATACATTGTGTCCTGAGAGCATCATCATGATACATACCGCACCACCGGTGCACATAGTACCGTCTACGGTAAGGTCTGCAATATCCAGAATACGAAAGGTCAGATAAACACCAATTGCCATGATTCCCCAGATCAGACCCTGTGCTACAGCACCCGGAAGTGCTGAGATTAATGTCATAATTTGCATTTGTAATTTCCTCCTGTTGAGACGCGAAAAGCGAGAGAGATTTTTCAACCTTTCCCGCTGATCGTATATAAATTAAATTTTGGTTCAGATTTTATTCAGCAGTTTCCTCAGATGCATCCTCTTTAGCAGTATCGTCTGCTGTGGCTGTATCTTCTTCAGAAGCCTCTCCGATTGCTACATAGTCATCAGGAACTGTGACGCCAAGTTTTTCACACATATCTTTGTTATATTCTTTAGTGAAGTTTGGTGCGTATTCAATTGGCATTGTAGAAATATCTTCACCGTCTTTTAAGATTTTAACAGCCATTTTACCGGTTGTGACACCGAGATCATAATAGCTGATAGAGAGCGTAGCAACACCACAGCCGCTGCAGATACCTTCTTCACCTGCAATTACAGGAACTTTTTCCGCAAGGCAGATACTGCTGATGAGTTCTGTGTTGGATGCGACGGTGTTATCTGTCGGTACATAGATAACATCACTGGATTCAGCGGCAGTTGTAGCAACTGATGAAAGATCATTGGAATCAGAGAATTTATAATATTCACATGTATATCCAAGTTTTTCAAGAGCATCTTTTACAGTATCAACCTGGTACTGGGAGTTAGCCTCTGCTGAACAGTAGAGAAGTCCTACATTCTTTGCATCAGGGAAAAGTTCCTGAAGCATTGCAGCTTGCTGATCAAGTGGTGCAAGGTCAGCAGTTCCTGAAATATTTCCGCCGACTGTTCCGTCAAAATCGTCAAGATCAAGGGCAACGCCATATTCTGTAACAGAAGTACCGAGAATCGGGATGTCACTGGTTCCGGATGCGGCGGCCTGAAGTGCCGGAGTTGCATTGGCAAGGATCAGGTCTACATTATTGGAAACAAAACTGTTGATAATCGTAGAACAGGTATTGGAATCACCCTGCGCGTTCTGCTCATCAAACGTAACTGCATTTTCGCCAAGTTCCTTAATAACTTCATCTTTAAATCCTTGTGTGGCAGCATCAAGAGCTTCATGCTGTACAAGCTGACAGATACCAATAGTATATTTGTCTCCGTCAGCAGCACTGGCAGTTATTGCACAGGCGCCCATTGCCATTACTGCGGCAAGAGTGATGGTTAATGCTTTTCTTTTCATATATATTTCCTCCTAAAATTATATTCAAATAAAAATATTGACTTTTAAAGTATAATGCTTTAACACTTAAAAGTCAAGAAGTATACTTGAAATTATAAAAATATCAAGAAAAATATGAAAATAGAAAAACAAGTGTATCAGGATATTCCTGCAAGGAACAGCACACTTATAAAATGGGAACATATAATGAAACAGAAAGAAATTGTGCTGTAAATCTGTTATATGAGAGCAGCAGAAACAGAAAGGAATATCATATGGCTTATTCAATCATGCTGGATGCAGGACATGGCGGTCAGGATCCAGGAGCAGTGTATAAAGGGCGCCAGGAAAAAGATGATAATCTGAAGCTGGCGCTTGCAGTCGGAAAAATTCTTGAAGAAAACGGAATCAATGTTTCTTATACCAGGACGACGGATGTTTATCAAACGCCTTTTGAGAAAGCGCAGCTGGCCAATCAGGCGGGTGTGGATTACTTCATTTCGTTTCACAGAAACAGCAGTCCGAAAGATAACCAGTATAATGGAGTGGAAGTGCTGGTCTATGATAAAAGCGGAATTAAATATCAGATGGCAGAAAATATTCTGGGTGCACTTGGAGAACTGGGATTTCGTGAAATCGGAGTAAAAGAAAGACCGGGTCTTGTAGTACTGCGTCGTACCAAAATGCCTGCCTTGCTCATCGAGACAGGATTTATTAATTCTGATGAGGATAATAAACTGTTTGATGACAAATTTGATGAGATAGCCAGAAGTATAGCAGAAGCAATTCTTGGAACTCTGAATCAGGAGACTATAGAGGAACCTTTATATTACCGGGTACAGACAGGTGCATTTCGAAAAAGAGAAAATGCAGATCGAATGCTGTATCAGCTTCTGGAAAAAGGATATCCTTCATTTCTGCTCCATGAAAATGGACTTTATAAAGTTCAGACAGGTGCATATCAACAGATAGGAAATGCTGTAAATATGGAACAACGTCTGAGAGATGACGGTTACAGTACAGTGATCGTTACCAGGTGAACCAATGATAATGCCTACAGTGCTGCAATATGAATACAATCGGGGTTTATCAAGCGATAAGTGATATGCTATAATCTATAAAATACAAAAGAACGGAGAGACAATAAATATGAAAGATTTATATTCAAGATTCCTGGATGATTCAGAAAACTTTATTTTTGCAGAGGATAAACCAGAGAAAGCAGATATTATTTTTATTCCGGGAAACGGGTATCCACAGATGGCAGAACAGGCGGCAAAACTGTATGGTCGTGGGTTTGCTGCCTGGGTATTGCCAAGTGGAAGATACAGTATTGTTAATAAAAAATTTTCGGGAGTCCTGGCAAATGCTGACAGATACAATGGGACTTATGAAACAGAGTGGGAATTTTTGAAGGATGTTCTGATTAAAAACGGAGTGCCGGAAAAAGCCATACTTCGGGAAGATATGGCAACTTTTACGTATGAAAATGCAATTTATTCCCGCCAGGTGACGGATCAGGAAGGACTGGAAATAAAAAAAGCTATTTTGTGCTGCAAAAATTATCATAGCAGGAGAGCACTGATGTACTATCAGATGTTATATCCACAAACTGAATTTTTTGTAGTACCGTCAGAAACTGATGGAATCAATAAAGAAAACTGGAAAAAAACAGAAGAAGGAATCGATGCGGTTACAGGAGAAATTACCAGAATTATGAAGCAATTTTCTCTGATGCTGAAAAAATAAAAGCCGGAATTCCGGCTTTTATTCATCGACCTCTGCTTTTTCCGGCTTTTCTGGAAGCCAGATATGGACAAGTTCTATTCTGTTTTTCTCAAGACGGTCAACTACCAGGCGTATACCATTTTCCAATGTGACGGACTGACCATCAGCAGGAAGACTGTCAAGCTGTTCAATAATATAACCGCCAATAGAATCATAATCTTCAGATTTAAGTTCTGTTCCGAGGGTTTCATTGATATCATCCAGTTTGGCGGACCCAAGCACAATATATTCTCTGCCGGGCTGAATTTCTTTGATATCTTCAGCCTCATCAGCATCATATTCATCACGGATTTCTCCGACGATTTCTTCCAGCAGGTCTTCCAGTGTGACAAGACCTGCCGTGGCGCCATATTCATCCAGTACGATAGCCAGATTTACAGATGCTTTACGCATTTCAATCATGAGATCTGCTGTGGATTTATGCTCGTAGGTAAAATATGGTTCACGAAGGATGCTGCGAATAGAAAATGGTTTTTCTTTTGGATAAATCAGCAGATCTTTCATATTGATGATACCGATTACGTTGTCTGTGTTATCTTCATATACCGGAAAACGTGTATGCATGTCCTGGGTGAAGATTTCCATCAGTTCTTTATAAGTACAGTCAACATTTACAAAGGTCATATCAATTCGTGGAATCATAACGTCTCTTGCAATAGAATCACCAAAATCAAAAACATTATAGATCATCTGTTTTTCTTCGTTTTCTATGACCCCCTCTTTTTGACCTACATTTACAAGAGTACGAAGCTCATGTTCAGTCATGGAATTGGCTTTGGTATTAGGATCCACATGAAAAAGAGCTAAAACACAATCTGTGATCTTGTTGACTATAAAAACAACAGGTGTGAGGATTATAGTCAGACCGTAAATCACCCGGGCATAGGCAAGTGCAAATTTTTCTGAATGAATAGTTGCCAGGTTTTTGGGGGTGATTTCTCCAAAGATCAGAATCAGCAAAGTAAGAACTCCGGTAGCAATTCCTACATATACATTACCGAATAACTGGATTGTCAGGGTAGTCATCAGAGAAGACGCAGACATATTTACAATGTTATTTCCTATAAGTATGGTGCTGAGCATCTTTGGAGAGTCAGAAATGATCTTTTCGAGAATTATAGCGCGTCTGTCCCCCTGTTCCGAAAGAGATTGTATCCTTATTTTATTAACAGTAGTCATAGATGTTTCCGCTGAAGAAAAAAATGCAGAAAGTGCAATCAGGACAAGAACTGTGATTGCCTGAAGAACAATGCCTGAATCCAAAATATTCACTCCTTTTATTGTGATAATAATTATCAGTTGAAAATTATTTATTAATTAATGAATATACATGATTTCTTAATGGAAATCAAGAGTTACTGTTGGGAGTAAACAATAACTGAAAAGAAAAATAAAATCCTGTAGGAAAATATGAAAATAGGGGTGTCGAAACAAAATAATTTGTGCTATAATTCATTCGACAAAATTTGCCTGTATGGCATAAAAATAATAAATTAGAGATATTATTGAAAAATATGTTACAAAATGTTTACAAAATCACAATGATTTGATAATATAGAAACACACGATAATATCGTGTCATATAAATAACATAATCGTCATAGTAAAGAAAATCTAAATGAAATAGTTGAATAATTATAGAGGTGTAAATATGTCAAATAGAAATAGAATGATCAAGAAGAACGATAAATGTGCAAAAAGAGCCAGCTTTCTGGCAGCAGCAGTCCTGGCAGCAGCGCTGATTACCGGTCAGACGCCAATGTCTATAATTTCAGCAAATGCAGCGCAGGAGCAGGAGACTCCGGAAGATATGTTTCCGGACAATATAACGATCAGTGAGCCTACAGAGCTGAGAAATATCGAACTTCCGGGAAATGAATATGGTACTTTGGAATGGGCTGATGGGAGTTATGTTCCGGCTAAAAGGGTAGAATCCTGTCAGGTAATTTTGATACCAGCCGACGGACAGGATTTGAGTCATGTGGAAGGATGGGATGAAGAATCCGGACAGGTAGTTGGATATATAAATGTTATTGTGGCTAATCTGGAAGAAACGGATGAGAGCACGGATGAAAATGAGAAGGATGATTCAGAAGATAAGACACAGATCACACAGAGTCCGGAACAGGAAAAAGATATAACCCTGACTCCGTCAGAAACACCTGAAGCTGAAAAAAATGACAGCTCAATTTCTGAACAGACTCCGGAAGCAACCGGGGAGCCTGCCTGTGAGCCAGAAGAGATTCCATCAGAGACACCTGAAGCGACTGTAACGGAAATGCCATCAGAAAAGCCATCAGAAAATGAAGATGGGAATAAGAAAACAGAAGAAGAACTTCAGCCAACAGAGGCGCCGGATCCGTCAGAGAACATTTTTGACAATCCAATCCAGCCGGAAGAGAAAGATGACCGTCCTTCAGATGCAGATGAGAGTCTTTCAGAAGAGGAAAAAGAAGAACGTGCCCAGATAAATCATACCTGTGACGGAATTACGGTAAGTGGAGCGAATTTGCCTTGGTATGTACAGTTCAGAGTATCAAGTGGGGATAATTATCGCTTTACGAATGAAGATGATGCCACAATTTTTCAGTCTTATGAGTTTGAGCTCTGGGATTTACAGAATAATACAGAATATGAAATCCCCAGTGGTGAATACATCAGTGTGACAGTCCCTGTTAAGGTAGGATATCAGTATACAATAGAACATCTTCTGGATAACGGTGCTACGGAAATGATCATTCCGAGTGTAGAAGGGGATGTGATGGTATTCAGCACACATTCTTTCAGCCCATTTGGAATAGCAGGAAGCAAGCAGCTGGTAGGGCCGGACAGCAGTTCAGATTCACAGGCGGATCCTACAGCAGCACCGACTTCTGCACCACAGACTACTGTTGCTGGAACGAAAGCAGCGGATAATGATAATAATACTGTAGTGACGGATAATGATGAAAATGCTGATACAGATAATTCCGGCAACAATACATCTTCTGACAGCAGTCAGACAACAGACAACGGTTCAGCGAAATCAGATAGTGTAGAAACCGGTGATACTACTAATATTGTGCCGTTTATAGTATTGATTGTGGCAGCTGTAGTGATTATTGGTGCAGTTATCCTTATGAAGAAGAGAAAGAAATAAAAAGAATATCATAAATGTTCCTTCCATATATTTTAGCAGGAGGGGAAGATATGAGAATAAGAGCTGTATTAAAATCGTTGTTGTTCGCATATGCGCTGACAGGTGTACTTTTACTTTTACTGGCTTTTCTGCTGTTTTCCTTTGATCTGGGAGAGACTGCTGTGGATGCTGGCATCATAGTGGTATATGTGCTGGCATGTTTTATGGGAGGCTTTATGGCAGGCAGGATTCTGCGCCGGGATAAATATTTATGGGGTGTGGGAACAGGAGTTGCTTATTACCTGCTTTTATTAGTGGTTTCCTTTGCTGTAAAAGGACATTGGGATATGGGTGTAGCCCACGCAGCAACTACTTTTTGCATGTGCGCAGGGGGAGGAGCACTTGGCGGGATGATGTCGTAAAAAAAAACTTTCAAAATATGAAAATGTATGGTATACTATGCCAAGAATATAATTACATAAGGAGGATAGAATGATGGAACATATCAAAACCCTGAATACAAAGAATTTACAGAACACAGTAAAGAAAGGTGGATGTGGCGAGTGCCAGACTTCCTGCCAGTCCGCATGTAAAACTTCCTGTACAGTAGGAAACCAGAGCTGCGAGCAGAGATAATAACAGCTATGGATAAGAAAGATAAGCAGCGGAGTAATTTCGCTGCTTATCTTACGCTTAAGGAAAGGATTTAGTAAGAAATGAGCCTGATTCATCGTTATAAAAATAATGGCTTTAATATCGTACTTGATATAAACAGTGGATGTATCCATCTTGTTGATGAGGTTACATATGAGGTCCTGCCATATATGGAAGAGGGACTTTCCACAGAAGCTATCGTAGAGAAACTGGGAGACCGGTTTAAGAAAGAAGATATAGAAACTTCTATAAAAGAGTGTGAGAAGCTGAAAGAAGATGGAATGCTTTTCACCAGAGATGTATATGAAAATGCAATAGAAGAATTTTCCAATAACCGGCAGACCGTTGTAAAAGCATTGTGCCTGCACATTGCCCATGACTGCAACCTGGCCTGCCGTTATTGCTTTGCAGAGGAAGGAGAGTACCACGGCAGAAGAGCACTGATGTCTTTCGAAGTGGGTAAAAAAGCTCTGGATTTCCTGATCGCCAATTCCGGTTCCAGGAGAAATCTGGAAGTGGACTTTTTCGGAGGAGAACCTCTGATGAACTGGCAGGTGGTAAAAGATCTTGTGAAATACGGCAGAGAGCAGGAAAAACTGCATAACAAGAACTTCCGTTTCACACTTACTACCAATGGTGTTCTTTTAAATGACGAGGTTATGGAATTCTGCAACAAAGAAATGGCAAATGTAGTACTTAGCGTGGATGGACGTAAAGAAGTTCATGATTATATGCGTCCTTTCAGAAAAGGTGCCGGAAGCTATGATCTGATCATTCCGAAATTTCAGAAATTTGCAGAATCCCGTAATCAGGACAAGTACTACGTAAGAGGTACTTTCACACATCATAATCTTGATTTTTCGAAAGATGTTCTTCATCTGGCTGATCTTGGATTCAAACAGATATCTGTAGAGCCTGTTGTAGCAGCGGATACAGAAGAATATGCCATTCGAGAGGAGGACATCCCTCAGATTATGGAAGAGTATGATACTCTTGCAAAAGAGATGATAAAAAGAGAAAAAGAGGGACGCGGATTCAATTTCTTCCATTTCATGATTGATCTTACAGGCGGTCCATGTGTCTATAAGAGATTGTCAGGGTGTGGCTCTGGAACAGAGTATCTGGCTGTGACACCATGGGGAGATCTTTATCCATGCCACCAGTTTGTTGGCGAAGAGAAATATCTTATGGGAAATGTAGACGAAGGTATTACAAGACCTGAGATTCAGAAAGAATTTGGCGGATGTAACGTTTATACAAAAAAAGACTGCAAGGAATGCTTTGCAAGATTTTACTGTAGCGGAGGATGTGCGGCAAATGCATATCATTTCCAGGGAGATATCAAGGGTAATTATGAAATCGGATGCGAACTTCAGAGGAAGCGTGTGGAGTGCGCTATCATGATAAAAGCCGCAGAGGCATGTGAATAACGCGTGACTGCGGACAAAAAATCAAGAAGGGAAAAGAACTATGAAAAAAAGTAAAGGAATCGTAGTGCTGCTTCTGACACTGATCCTGACTGTGTTCTTTTGCTTTACTGCAGCCGTAGGTAT
>CAKRVX010000065.1 GCA_934409175.1 uncultured Blautia sp. | reverse complement strand
AGGATTCCCGTTTGATGACACTTGCGGGAATCGGTTCCATCATGCAGCTTATCGGCGGGATGGCGATTCCCGTATTTGCATTTTTGCTGGTAGAAGGCTTTCGGAATACTTCCGATTATAAAAGGTATCTGCTTTTGATGGTATTGACTGCGGTGATCAGTGAGATTCCTTATGATCTGGCAGTCAGTGGGAAAATTATGGACTGGTCCAGCCAGAATGCGATGATTACCATGAGTATCTGCCTGATCATGCTGAAATGTATGGACATTTTTAAAAATGGTTCTGGATTTACAGGTGGCCTGGTAAGAATACTGATCGTGCTGGCTGCTGTGGTCTGGGTAAGTCTGTTCAGAGCGGAGTATGGATTATGTATGGTGCTTCTGACAGCAGTTTTTTATGTGTTTTATACACAGAATGTTTTGAAAACAATACTTGGCTGTATCATCAGCCTCATGTATATAACAGGTCCCCTGTCTTTCTATGGGATCTGGTGTTACAACGGTGAACGAAAAGACCGCATTAATAAATATGTTTATTATGCTTTTTATCCAGTGCATCTGCTGGTGCTTGGAGTAATTGCGAAATATGTTCTGTAAAGACTAAAACGAAGATAGCGAATTAAGAGGAGAACAAGTATGGACTTTAGAACGGACAAGCTGCTCCACGGCGGCGACTACAATCCTGAACAGTGGTTAAAAAGACCGGATATTCTGGAAAAGGATATTGATATGCTGGAGGAATCCGGATGTAATGTGGTAAGCCTGGGTATTTTTTCCTGGTCTACACTGGAACCGGAAGAGGGAGTTTTTAACTTCGGATGGCTGCAGGAGATCATTGATAAACTTTATAAGAGAGGAATCTCTACGATCCTGGCTACACCGTCAGGCGCCAGACCGAAATGGATGGCAGACAAATATCCGGAAGTGCTCCGTGTAGATGAGACACGCCACAGAGCACTGTTCGGATTCCGGCATAATCACTGTTATACTTCTCCGGTTTACAGAGAGAAGGTACATATCATTAACAAGAAACTGGCTCAGGAAGTTGCCACACATCCGGGTGTGATCCTGTGGCATATTTCCAATGAGTACGGCGGAGAATGTCACTGCCCTCTTTGCCAGGAAGCATTCAGAGGATGGCTGAAAGAGAAATATCAGACCATCGAGAACCTGAATGATCAGTGGTGCACAACTTTCTGGAGCCATACATATAACAGTTTCGAGCAGATCGAAAGTCCTTCCAGGATCGGGGAGACTCAGCTTCATGCGCTGAATCTGGACTGGAAACGATTTGTCACTCACCAGACTGCAGATTTCATTCATCATGAGATCGCTGCACTGAGAGAAGGCGGCAGTACACTTCCGACCACTGCCAATCTGATGCACTATTTCGGAGGACTGGATTACTTTAAGATTGCGAAAGAAATCGATGTGGTTTCCTGGGACACTTATCCCACATGGCATAAAGAAGCAGTGATCGATACCGCCTATGATAATGGAATGTGCCATGACCTGATGCGTTCCCTGAAGGATAAACCATTCTTTCAGATGGAATCCTGTCCTACTTCTACCAACTGGCAGAGCGTCAGCAAGCTGAAGAAACCTGGAATGCTTTTTGCACAGTCTATGCAGGCGATCGCTCATGGTGGAGAAGGTTCTCTGTATTTCCAGATTCGTCAGAGCAGAGGTGCTTCTGAGAAATTCCACGGAGCAGTGATCGATCATTATGGTGGCAATGACACCAGAGTATTTAAAGAAGTTTCAAAGGTTGGGGCAGCTCTGAAAGAGTTACAGGAACTGGCCGGAACAACTATGAGCAGCCAGGTGGCAATGATTTATGACTGGGACAGCCAGTGGGCAATGGAAGACAGCCAGGGACCGAGAAATAAGGGACTTCATTATCTGGAAGCAATGCTGAAATTCTACAGAGGTTTCCGTAAGCAGGGTGTAAATGTAGATGTGATCGATATGACCTGTGATCTGGACAGATATAAAGTACTGGCTCTGCCAATGGTTTATATGTTCAAGGAAGGCTTCGCGGAGAAAGTTCGTGCATTTGTAGAGAATGGTGGTGTGCTGATCACAAGCTACTGGTCAGGAATCGCAGACGACACGGACAGATGTTATCTGGAAGGTACTCCACATGGTCTGATGGATGTACTGGGAATCAGAAGTACTGAAATTGATGGACTTTATGACTGGGAAGAGAATTCTTTCGTTCCTGTACAGGGCAATGAACTTGGTCTGGACAAGACTTATACATGCAAGTATCTGTGTGACCTTGTAGAGCTTCGCGGGGCGCGTACATTAATGACTTACGGAAGTGATTTCTATGAAGGTTATTCCTGCCTGACTGTCAATGAATACGGCAAAGGCAAGGCATGGTATGTAGCAGCAGATGCAGACAAAGAGTTCTACGGAGACTTCTTGGAGAAAGTACTGAAAGACAGTGGTGTTTCCTGCGGAATCACAGAAGAGATCCCGGATGCACTGGAGATCACAGTGAGAGAGAATGGAAACGTCAAATATTATATTTACCAGAACTTCGGAACAGAGGATGTGAGCCTTCCGGTACCAGAGAGAGAAGTAAGCTGGATTTATGGCAATGGAAACGATAAACTTGAGGTTTATGGTCTTGCAGTTGCAAAGGTTATAGTGTAAAATAAATATTGATGGATGAGGAAATCCCTTCACTTAAAGCAGAGATTGTTACTGCCCGGTGGAGGGGTTCTTTTTATTCTTGTTTCTGTCAGGAGAGGGATAAAATTATGATTTCAAAAACGCAGATTAAGTATATGGCAGGTGCTGCTTCGTATGCCCGAGGTCTGGAGGTTTATCGGGATGAGAAAGTACTGGACATGGATGTGCAGGAATTTGAATCCGGTGACGAGATTATTGCTTCTGTACAGGGAAGCGGCAGAAATATTTATGAAGTGGATCTTTCGGTTGATAAAGAGAACAATGAAATTGAGAGCAGTTACTGTGACTGTCCGGCATATGGAGAATATAGCAAAATCTGTAAGCATTGTGTAGCAGTACTTTTGGAGTACAATGATTATGTAGTACGAAAGAGACGGGAAAGAATCAGTGAGAGGCTGGATCTCATGGATGGAGTAAAAAAGGGTATGGTTATGCGTACAACACCGGAGCTTGCACAGCTTCTGCAAAAACAGGCAGTAGCTAAATCTCTTCCGCTCATTCAGGAAAGTACGTATGGAAAAGTAAGACTCGAACCGTATTTTTCTTTTAATGGTGGAAATTTTTATGTAGAATTTAAAATCGGTACTTCGAAGATGTACGTTCTGAAAGATGTGTTTACATTTGTCCAGGCGATGGAAGACCAGGAGAATTATAAGTATGGCAAAAGTCTGCAGTTTGTTCATACAGAAGAGTCTTTTGAAAAAGAAACCCGGCCATTGGTGAAATTCATTCGCAAATGGGTGGAGAATAACAGAGCAGGTCACAGACAGAATTCTTATTATGGATATTATGCTGGGGCACTGGAGAAAGTAAGACATATAGATCTGAAAGGAGATGAACTGTCAGAATTCCTGCTTTTAATGAAAGGGAAAATACTGGAGGGAGATGTTGTGGGAGAATACAGTCATGAATGGCGGATCACTACCAGACATCTTCCAAGAAAACTGAAGATTACCGGCATTGAGCAGGGAATTGAACTGAGTACCAGTAAATTTATCTGTGCAGGAATTACGGATCAATATAGGATATATTTTTATGGTGGATGGATTTTCGTGGAAGATGCGAAAGAACTTCTTCCGATTACAGATTTCCTGAACAGTATGACCGCAGTGAGAGGAGAGAAAGCATTTATTGCTGATAATGATGTTCCGGCGTTTTGCAAGGATCTTTTGCCGGTGCTTCAGGAGTTCTATGAATGTGAGCTAAAGAACTTTGATCCTGCAGATTACGGAATGATGAAACCGAAGTTTAAGATATATCTGGATGCACCACAGAAGAATATGATCACTTGCAGACCGGAAGTTTATTACGGAGAGAAAAAAGTTTCTTTGTATACCACAGAGGGTATCGCCATGCGCGATATGGCAAAAGAAACAGTGCTCAGAAAAATGATACATGAATACTCCAATGCTTTTGATCCGGATACACAGAGTTCTGCCATTGTAGATGATGATGAACTTGTATATGATCTTATTATGTATGGGATCCCTGCTATGCAGGCTGTGGGGGAAGTTTTGGTTTCTGAGAATCTGAAACGAATGGAAGTGAGATCTGCGCCGAAGATTACAATAGGGGTTTCTTTAAGCGGAAATCTTCTGGAACTTACCATGACTGCCGGAGAAATGTCAAAGGAAGAACTCATAGACGTTCTTTCGCGTTATAACAGGAAAAAGAAATTCTATCGTCTGAAAGATGGTTCTTTTATCAATGCAGAGGATTCGGGACTGGATACAGTAGCAGAATTAAGAACAGGACTGCAGCTCACAGATAAGCAGATGAAGCAGGATAAAATTCAGATACAGAAATACAGAGCACTTTATCTGGATGGACAGCTGAAAGAGAATCCTTTTGTGGCAGCAGTAAAGAATAAATATTTCCGGTCTCTGGTAAGAAATATGAAGACAGTTGAAGATAATGATTTCGAAGTGCCTGAAAGTCTGGAACATATACTGCGTGAATATCAGAAAAGGGGATTTCTGTGGATTAAAACGCTGAAATATAACGGATTTGGAGGAATACTTGCAGATGATATGGGACTTGGAAAAACGCTGCAGGTGATTGCATTTTTGCTGTCGGAATTTCAGGAGAGAACAAATGCGGTATCTGAGAAAGGAGCACAGGCGGATACAGAGCCTGATGCAGAAAGAATACATGAAAAGAATCAGAAAAATACATTGATCGTGGCACCGGCTTCCCTGGTCTATAACTGGAACAGTGAAATCCGACGTTTCGCACCGGAACTGACGGCAAAGATGGTAACAGGAAGTGCGGCAGAGAGAAGGAAGATTCTGGAAGATGCAGAGAAGGAGGAAGTTCTTCTGACTTCTTATGATCTGCTTAAAAGGGACATCAGTGAATATGAAAAATACAGTTTCAGGTGTGAGATTATTGACGAGGCTCAGTATATTAAAAATGCAAATACTCAGGCTGCAAGAGCTGTGAAAGAGGTTCAGGCAGAGTTTAAGCTGGCATTGACCGGAACTCCGGTGGAGAACCGATTGAGTGAATTGTGGAGTATTTTCGACTATCTGATGCCTGGCTTCCTTTACAGTTATAAAAAATTCCGTGAAGAAGTTGAAATTCCGGCGATTCAGAATTCAGATCAAGATGCTATGAAACGTCTGCAGAAGATGATACGGCCCTTTGTGCTTCGAAGATTGAAAAAAGAAGTACTTACTGATCTGCCGGATAAACTGGAAGAGAACATGTTTGTACAGCTTACAGGAGAGCAGCAGAAGCTTTATGATGCCCATGTGAAACGAATGATGCTGATGCTGGATAAACAGTCTGAAGAAGAGTTTAAGTCTTCAAAAATTACTATACTTGCGGAACTGACAAAATTGCGCCAGATATGTTGCGATCCTTCTCTTGTTTTCGCAGATTATAAAGCGGATTCCGCGAAAGTAGATATGTGCCTGAATATGATTTGCAATGCAGTGGAGAGCGGACATAAGATTTTGTTGTTTTCCCAGTTTACAACTATGCTGGATCATCTTGCGAAGAGGCTTGAACAGGAAAAAATCAGTTATTATATGTTGAATGGTTCTGTAAGTAAAGAAAAGCGTGCAGAGATGGTGGAGAACTTTAATAAGGATGATACTCAGGTATTTTGCATATCTCTGAAAGCAGGAGGAACAGGGCTGAATCTTACAGCTGCCGATATTGTGATCCATTTTGATCCATGGTGGAATCTGGCGGTACAGAATCAGGCTACGGACAGGGCACACAGGATCGGTCAGAAGAATGTGGTAAATGTGTATAAATTGATTGTTAAGGATACTATAGAAGAAAATATTGTGAAGCTTCAGGAAAAGAAACGGGAGCTGGCAGATCAGATTCTGGAAGGCGAAGAATTGAATGGAAGCAGTCTGACCAGAGAGGAGCTGATAGAACTCCTTTCAGGAAAATAACGGCGAGAAAACAGTTTTTTTGTAATTATTATCATGTATATTCTGCCTGTTTTTCCACATAATAACCATACAGTGAATGATATGGAAGATGAAGGATAAATTATTACCGGACACGGAGTGAATAGTAACGATGACCTTCAGATATAAAGGAAAACAGGAGGAAAAAAAGTGCATGAAAGCTACAGGAATCGTTCGTCGTATTGATGATCTTGGGCGTGTGGTGATTCCCAAGGAGATAAGAAGAACATTAAGGATAAAAGAGGGAACTCCATTGGAGATTTTTACAGACCGGGAGGGTGAGATTATTCTGAAAAAGTACTCACCGATCGGAGAACTGAATGTTTTTGCAAAAGAATATGCGGAGGCTTTGGCACAGTCCAGTGGGATGGTTGCCTGCATTACGGACCATGATCAGGTGGTGGCTGCAGCTGGCCTGGGAAGTAAAGAATATCTGGGCAAGCCAATCAGTGGGGCTTTGGATGAAGCAATTTCCGAAAGAAATTCTGTGTTTGCCAACGGAAATGACAAAAACAGAATCCCAGTGACTCAGGAACAGAGGGAACCTTTATATTCACAGATCATGCAGCCGATCATCAGTGCAGGAGATGCGGTCGGTTCTGTACTTCTTCTGGGAAAAAATGAAAGAGATATAATGGGAGAATCAGAAAAAATGCTGATCAAAACTGCCACAGGTTTTCTGGGACGGCAGATGGAACAGTAATAACTGAGAAAGAATCTTTGGCAGTATACAGAGGCTGCTGAAGATTCTTTTTTTTGCATAATGAGAAATTTTCTGTATAATAGAAAATATTACAGGTTCTGGCGGAAAGGGGGACTTTTTATGATTGCCATTTATCTCGCACCTGCATATCTTGCAGTCTGTGCTTACATTTTATTTCGTACAATACACTGGTTTCAGGTGCTGAATACCTGCTTCCAGAATATATGGGTATGCAGAGGAATCGGGCTGGTATATCTTTTTATTGTTTTCAGCATTCTGATCGCATTTATGGCACCTGATTCGGGTTTCAGACGATTTATGAAGCTTCTGAGTAATTACTGGCTGGGTGTGCTTGTATATACGATCATGACTCTGGGTATTGTTGATGGACTGAGGCTGCTGTTGAAGTATCCGTTGAAAAATCTGGATTTTCCAGGAAGAACATTGCTTTTCAGTGACATGGGAACAGCCATTGTTGGACTTGTCTGTGCAGTGATCATTTCTGGAGTCAGTATATATGGAGTGATAAATGCAGGAAATATCAGGATAACAAAGTATGACATTTCCGTTGACAAAAAGGCCGGAACGCTGGATTCCCTGAATGTGGTCCTGATTGCGGACCTTCATCTGGGATATAATATTGGTTGTCGTCATATGGAAGAAATGGTAGAGAAAATCAATGATCAGAATCCGGATCTGGTGGTAGTGGCAGGAGATATTTTCGATAATGAATTTGAAGCTCTGGATGATCCGGAGAGACTGTCAGAAATCCTGCAGGGGATTCAGTCGAAGTACGGGGTATATGCATGTTATGGGAATCATGATATCCAGGAGAAGATTCTGGCAGGATTTACCTTTGGCGGAAAGAGCAAAAAGCAGAGTACCGTGGAAATGGATGAATTTCTGGAACAGTCTGGTTTTACGCTTTTGAGAGATGAATATGTGTTGATCGATAATTCATTTTATCTGTATGGAAGACCGGATTATGAAAGACCGGGCAGAGGAATTGAAGAACGAAAGACTCCTGAGGAAATTACAGAAGATATGAATCTGTCACTACCAGTGCTGGTGATCGACCATGAGCCGAGAGAGCTGCAGGAGCTGGCAGATGCTGGTGTAGATGCAGATCTGTGCGGCCATACTCATGATGGACAGATATTTCCAGGAAATATGATTATTAAACTTTTCTGGGAAAATGCCTGCGGATATCTGAAAAAAGGAAGTATGCATAATATTGTCACCTCCGGAGTGGGGCTTTTCGGACCAAACATGCGTGTTGGCACGAAAAGCGAAATCTGTGATATTACAATGCATTTTAATTAGTTTTGCTGAAAACTGCCGGAGTAAACTGATAATTAATAATTAATAATTAAGCCATGTTAGAGGACTGATGCGAGAGTTATGAAAGTTTGGGTTCAGGATTTTGTAAAGGAGCACCGAAGGTAGAGTAGTATTCTTCGAGAGTAAGTCCTGTCAATGCCAGGCATCCGGCAAGTGAACGAGTTACATAGCGGATATGCCAGGGCTCCCAGGGAATGCCGGTGACGGGTTCTTTGTTTGCCGGATAGCGGACGATGAAGCCGTACAGAGAAGCATTTCGTGTAAGCCATTTTCCTTCCGGAGTTTCGGCAAATTCCGGGATAAGCTGATATTGGATTGACGGGCAGGAGACATCCAGTGCGAGCCCACTCTGGTGTTCACTGGTGCCCGGAGCTGCCACATAGGGATTACCGGTGGAGAGCTGATGCTGTCGTTTGTAGGAGCGGTATCCGGAGATTCCGGTAATGATCAGAGATTCTCTTTGGGCTGCCTGTATCAGTGCAATCGCAGCATGGGCAGTACGGATTTCCAGAAGCCGTTTGGGGTCACCACAGGGTGCATCAAATGGAATTCCGATGTCAGTCAGATTTTCAGGAACATAGTCTGGTGGCAGAGGATGATCTTTGTTGATCAGACGGGTATACAGATTCATAAGAAAAGCCCCCTTTCCCTTTTATGTCTATGAGGGAAAGGAGGCTTTTATGATTCTTTCTTGTTTATGGTAATCAGTCGAGAGACTTCTCGCTCATTTCTTCAAGGAGATCTTTCTTCAGATCCCAGAGTTTTTGGGACAGGTCTACATAGACTTTCTGCGGATTTACAAAACGTCTGGATTCATCCCAGAGAGTATTCTGCTCTTTCTGACAGTAGTCACGAAGTTCCATAACAGATGGAGACTCATAGACACGTTTACCGTTTTTGATGACTGGAATGAGAAGTTCACGGACCTCATATGTTCCGCCGAGAACCTTGGTCTTTTTCCAGGTGTCGATCGGATCAAAGAGAACCATGTTTTCTTCTTCATTTAACTTCTCATCAGCGAGACAGATAAGATCAGCTTTGATCTTGCCTGTTTTCTTACTGTAGAGACGATATACCGTCTTATTTCCTGGATTGGTAACTTTCTCAGTATTCTCGGAAAGTTTAATCTTAGGTGTAAATTCTGTGCTGTCCGTATCCTTAACAGCGGCAAGTTTGTATACACCGCCAAAAGCAGGATTGTCGTTGGAGGTGATCAGTCTGGTTCCGACACCCCAGGAATTGATCTTGGCATCCTGAGCTTTCAGGCTTTCAATAAGATATTCATCCAGATCACTGGATGCGGAAATGATTGCATCGTCAAATCCGGCAGCAGCAAGCATTTTGTATGCTTCCTTGGAAAGATAAGCAAGGTCACCGCTGTCGATACGGATGCCGTATTTTGTAAGTGGAATACCTTCCTCACGCATTTCATTGAATACACGGATTGCATTCGGAACACCGGATTTCAGAACATCGTAGGTGTCTACCAGTAAAGTGCAGGCATTTGGATAAAGTTTGGCATAGGTTTTGAATGCAGTGTATTCATCAGGAAAGCTCATGATCCAGCTGTGGGCATGAGTTCCGAGTACAGGTACATCGAACATCTTACCGGTAAGTACACAGGAAGTACCGGCACAGCCGCCGATGACTGCGGCACGGGCGCCGAAAATACCTGCATCCGGACCCTGGGCACGGCGCAGACCGAATTCCATGATGCCGTCGCCTTTTGCTGCGTAGCAAACACGAGCTGCTTTAGTCGCGATGAGACTCTGGTGGTTAACGATGTTCAGGATTGCTGTTTCTACAAGCTGTGCTTCCATAATAGGTGCTACAACTTTGACAAGTGGTTCTCTCGGAAATACAACAGTTCCTTCCGGGATGGCATAAATATCTCCTGTGAACTGGAAATTGCTTAAATATTCAAGGAAATCTTCGTCAAAAATATTCAGGCTTCTCAGATATTTGATGTCTTCGTCTGTAAAATGAAGATCCTCGATGTATTCGATCATCTGCTCCAGTCCTGCAGTAATAGCAAATGCACCGCCGCATGGATTGGTACGGTAAAACATATCGAAAATTACGGTTTGATTAGTTGGATTTTTAAAATAGCCCTGCATCATAGTAAGCTCATAGAGATCTGTGAGCAGAGTAAGATTATTAGCTCTCATAATAGCTCTCCTTTTTTACGTTAATAATAATGTCTCTTTGACAGGAGAAAATTATTATTAAAATATTGATCAAAATATTTCCTGTTGTTTATTTTGTTTTCTGTCAGGAATGATTGACTGCACTTTTTCTGATATGGTTTGGGAGACCGTATTATATTACGAAACCAGTCAGAAAAAGAGGTGCTGAAAATTTCGGCTGTGGTTCTGTGGCCACCCTGAGAAGGATGATTTTGTTTAAAATAAAATGAACACAGCAAGGTTTTCTTGATTATAGCATAGTTTTGCTCTGAGTACATAAAAAAAGTCCCTAAAAAAGGCGGTATTTTCGCGTTTTTGAAGAAAAATAAAAAAAATTAAAAAAATTACAAAAAAGGGGTTGCATTTTTCGGAAGACTATTATATAATACCAATTGTCGCGAACGAAGTAGCGAAAACAAAACATAAAGGGCTATCGCCAAACGGTAAGGCAACGGACTCTGACTCCGTCAGTTCAAGGTTCGAATCCTTGTAGCCCTGCTAAATGAGGCACCTCAGTATGAGGTGCTTTTTTGTTGTGCGGATGCGAGAAATGCTTGTAAATACGGGCTTCTCGCATCTTTTTTATTTAAAATAGGTGTTATGAAAGTGATCATAGGGATAAAGCACTTTTTACGGATTTATACGGTCCAGGACGTGATTTGGATAAAGGATAGGTCAATTTGAATTTATTCAAGAAAAAGTTTTTGAAATAATGGCAGACACAGGATGTGTATCATGACAGTTATTGCTTAATTCAATGAAACAACTTTGGTAGATTGACTTGTATTATAGAATTTTCTATCGGAGTCAATGGGAATCAATGATACGAGCTAAATATATTGACTTGAACAAAGTTATTTACCATCTAAGTCAAAATAGATTTATAAATGTGTTGACTCAGACAATGTTATCTGTAGTTTAAGTCATTCGAAGACAATAAATAAGAAGAATTTGCTAAATAAGGCACCTCAATATGAGGTGCCTCAGACTGTAGACAAACTTGGTGTTGGGTCTTATGCCCAGCACCATTTTTCGCTAATAATCAATTCCTTTTTTATTTTTCTTAAAAAAGCCAAAA
>CAKRVX010000064.1 GCA_934409175.1 uncultured Blautia sp. | reverse complement strand
CGAGACTACTGAAAAGCTCATTTTTGGTATCTGTGAAGTGATTTTTTCAGTTGTTTCGGACTCCTGCTTCAGGTATGATAGGCCGAGTATTAAATTTGAAAAAGGAGAATGAATCTATGTACAAAAGTTATTCCATGGAATTAGCTGGAAGAACCTTAACTGTAGACATCAACCGTGTTGCAAAACAGGCAAACGGCGCTGCATTAATGCATTATGGCGATACTACAGTTTTATCTACAGCAACAGCATCTAAAGAGCCAAGAGAAGGAATCGATTTCTTCCCGTTAAGTGTTGAATACGAAGAGAAAATGTATGCAGTAGGCAAAATCCCTGGAGGATTCAATAAGAGAGAGGGAAAAGCAAGTGAGCATGCAATCCTTACTTCCCGTGTAATCGACAGACCGATGCGCCCTCTGTTCCCGAAAGACTACAGAAACGATGTAACATTAGTAAATATGGTTATGTCTGTTGATCCTGAGTGTAATCCGGAAATTCCGGCTATGCTTGGTTCCTCTATCGCAACCTGCATTTCCGATATCCCTTTTGACGGTCCATGTGCAACTACACAGGTTGGTCTCATCAACGGTGAGTATATCATCAACCCGACTATGGCACAGAAAGATATTTCCGATCTTCAGCTTACAGTAGCTTCCACAAGAGAGAAAGTAATCATGATCGAAGCTGGTGCAAAAGAAGTTCCGGAAGACAAGATGATCGAAGCTATCTACAAAGCTCATGAAGTAAACCAGGAAATCATTAAATTTATCGATAAGATCGTAGAAGAATGCGGTAAACCGAAACACAGCTATGAATCATGTGCTGTTCCGGAAGAACTTTTCGCAGCAATGAAAGAGATCGTACCTCCGGAAGAAATGGAAGTTGCAGTATTCTCTGACGACAAACAGACAAGAGAAGAGAACATCCGTCAGGTAACAGAGAAGCTGAAAGAAGCTTTTGCTGACAACGAAGAATGGCTTGCAGTTCTGGGCGAAGCTGTATATCAGTACCAGAAGAAGACTGTACGTAAGATGATCTTAAAAGACCACAAACGTCCAGATGGCCGTGCAATCACACAGATCCGTCCTCTGGCAGCAGAGACAGATATTATCCCGAGAGTACATGGCTCTGCTATGTTCACACGTGGACAGACACAGATCTGTACAATCACAACTCTTGCTCCTCTTGCAGAAGCTCAGAGACTTGACGGACTTGATGAGTTTGAAACTACAAAGAGATATATGCATCACTACAATTTCCCGTCCTACTCTGTAGGTGAGACAAAACCGTCCAGAGGACCGGGACGCCGTGAGATCGGACATGGTGCACTTGCTGAGAGAGCGCTGGTTCCTGTACTTCCAAGTGAAGAAGAATTCCCATATGCGATCCGTACTGTATCTGAGACATTTGAATCTAACGGTTCTACTTCTCAGGCAAGTATCTGCGCATCTACTATGTCTCTGATGGCAGCAGGCGTACCGATCAAGAAACCGGTAGCTGGTATTTCCTGCGGTCTGGTAACAGGCGAGACAGATGATGACTATATCGTTCTGACAGATATTCAGGGACTTGAAGACTTCTTTGGAGATATGGATTTCAAGGTAGCCGGAACACATGATGGTATCACAGCAATCCAGATGGATATCAAGATCCATGGACTGACAAGACCGATCGTTGAAGAAGCAATCAGACGTACAAAAGAAGCAAGAGAATATATCCTGACAGAAGTTATGGAGAAATGTATCGCAGCTCCACGTACATCTGTAGGTGAGTATGCTCCGAAGATCATCCAGATCCAGATCGATCCTCAGAAGATCGGTGATGTTGTAGGTCAGAGAGGAAAGACTATCAATACAATCATTGAACGTACAGGTGTTAAGATCGACATCACAGATGAAGGTGCAGTATCTATCTGCGGCGTAGACAAAAAGAGCATGGATGAGGCAGCTAATATGGTTAAGATCATTGCAACTGATTTCGAAGCAGGTCAGATCTTCACTGGTAAAGTTGTCAGCATCAAAGAGTTTGGTGCGTTCATTGAATTTGCACCTGGCAAAGAGGGAATGGTACACATTTCCAAAATCTGCAAAGAGAGAATCAATCGTGTAGAAGATGTACTTACACTTGGCGATAAAGTTAAGGTAATCTGCCTTGGCAAGGATAAGATGGGCAGAATCAGTTTCAGTATGAAGGATGTACCGGAAGAAGCGTAAATCATATGAGATATCATAATATTACCAAGGACGATATGCTTAACGGAGACGGACTCCGTGTAGTACTCTGGGTGGCAGGTTGCAATCACTGCTGCCAGGAGTGCCAGAATCCCGTAACCTGGGATCCCAATGGCGGTCTGCCTTTCAAGGAAGCAGAGCGAAAAGAAATTTTTGAGGAACTGGATAAAGATTATGTAAGCGGAATCACTTTTTCGGGAGGAGATCCGCTGCATCCGGCAAATATCACTGAGGTAACAGCCTTTGCGAGGGAGATCAGACAGAAATATCCAAATAAAACCATCTGGCTTTATACAGGCTTTGAATGGGAAGAAATCTGTCATGAAGAGATTGTGAATTATCTGGATGTCTGTGTTGACGGTGAGTTTGTTCTGGAGAAAAAAGATCCGTCTCTGAAATGGAAGGGGTCTTCTAATCAGCGTGTGATCAATGTTCCTGAAACTCTTCATGAAGGAAAAATAGTATTGCATCAGAATTAATAAAAATCAGGCAGTTCGTGGATACAAAAGGTATCGGAACTGCCTGTTTCTTAATAAAAAATGAAAGGGACAAGGAGAAATGAAAAGAATTGCGAAATTTCATAAGGTAAGTAAAGAACGCTTTGTGGCCGATTGGGCAGATACATTCGGACAGTCAGAGGAAGAGGCTGGCAAGGTCTATGAAGCCATTCGACTTCCCAAAAGAGCCACTGCAGGAAGTGCCGGTTATGATTTCTTTGCACCTGCTGAATTCACCCTGAAACCAGGAGAAACAGTGAAGATTCCTACAGGAATTCGCGTGGAGATGAACCAGGAATGGGTACTGAAATGTTACCCGAGAAGCGGACTTGGATTCAAATACCGTCTGCAGCTTAATAATACTGTCGGCATCATTGACAGTGATTACTTTTATTCGGATAATGAGGGTCATATCTTTGCAAAGATCACGAATGATTCCAATGAAAATAAGACATTGACGATTTCTGCAAATACAGGGTTCATGCAGGGAATCTTTGTGGAATATGGCATTACAATGGACGATGATGCTACCGAGATTCGTAACGGAGGATTCGGAAGCACTACAAAATAGAACTGAATTATTATGTTTAAAAAGCGGAACATGGAAGGGAAAACGTGATTTTCCCTTTACGTGTCAGCTTTTTTTTGCTATAATTGTTTGAAAATCAAAATATTTGCAATTCATAGAATATTAAGAGGAGAAATTATTATGGTAATTGAACCGAAGGTAAGAGAATATATCTGTACAACCGCACATCCGCAGGGATGCGCAGAAAATGTGCGTAATCAGGCTGATTATGCCTGTAAACAGGGAACTGTAAATGGAACAAAAAAAGCACTGATCATTGGATGTTCTACAGGATATGGACTTGCATCCCGGATCTGCGCGTTGGAAAACTGCAATGCAGATACCCTTGGAATTATGTTTGAACGTCAGTCAAATGGAAGAAGAACAGCTACACCGGGATGGTATAATACTGCAGAATTTCATCGTATGGCGGCAGAGAAAAATGTTTATGCTAAAACAATCAACGGAGATGCCTTCTCAAAAGAAGTAAAAGAAAAAGCAATCGAACTGATCAGAAAAGATCTGGGAAAAGTAGATCTGGTGGTGTACAGTCTGGCAGCACCGAGACGTACAGATGCACAGGGAAAGACATGGTCTTCCTGTCTGAAAACCACAGGAGCGGCTTTTACAGAAAAGAGTCTGGATCTGAGAACCAACGAGATCACAGAGAAGACGGTGGAACCGGCCACAGAAGAAGAAGTACTTGGAACTGTGAAAGTTATGGGTGGTGAAGACTGGGCTGATTGGATCGATGCCCTGAAAGAAGCGGATGTACTGACAGAAAATGCTGTGACAGTGGCATATTCTTACATTGGACCGGAGCTTACTTATCCAATCTATTATCATGGAACTATTGGAACCGCCAAACAGCATCTGCAGAAAACCATGACAGAGATCAACCAGGCACATCCGGATGTACATGCGGTGATCTCTGTAAATAAAGGATTAGTGACTCAGGCGAGTGCAGCTATTCCCGTAGTACCGTTGTATTTTGCAATTCTTTACAAGGTAATGAAGAGGGTCGGAAATCATGAGAATTGCATTCAGCAGATCAGCAGATTATTTACGCAGAAGCTGTATACTCCGGAGGGGTTCAGGGCGGATGAGAACGGATTTATCCGTATGGATGATTACGAACTGACACCGGAAATTCAGGATGAAGTAAAAAAATGCTGGAAAGCGGTAACTACAGACACTGTAAAAGAGTACTGTGATATTGACGGTTACTGGGAAGATTTCTATCATATGTTTGGATTCCATTACAAGGATATCGATTATACGCAGGATGTGGATGCGGATGTGGAGATTAATGGAATCGTAATGTAAATTATTTGGCTTTATAAACAGGATCAGCAGGGTAACCGCTGCGAAGTTTCTGCATTCCGCGCTGTAAAGCGTCTTTGGAGTTTTTCCAGTCTGCGTCTTTGTTCCGGTAGTCGAACTTGTCGGACAGCCACACCAGCTCTTCTTCCATACGTTGGAAATTCTCGTCCATCAGTTTGAACATGGCAGGATAAAATTCCGCTTTTTCTTTGTCGTTCAGATATTCATCTGCACTGTCGCAGAGAATGCCGAAATGGTGAAGGCAGAAGCCTTTTCCGGATAATATTTTACTGCGGAATTCATGGTCCTGCCGGTACAGCCAGAAAAAAGTTTCTACATAGCGGGAAAAAGTATCAGAGATCTGCTGACAGATAAAACAGCTGCAGTCTTTGGAATCTGCCCATGAAGCGATGGAGTTGTTATCTCCATTGGGAATATTGTGACGGAAACGGCCAAGAATAGAAGATTTTCCTGGTGTAAAAGAATCAAACTGTTTTTTCATTTCCTCTCGCAGTTTGTGATAGTGTGTCTGAAGAATCAGGGCATTGCCAAGCGTATTGCCGTAGTCAAACATTTTTTTCATATGTACCTTGCAGAAACCTGCTTTATCTGTCTGATCGCGGATATCACTTTCCATATAGGAGGAACTGCTGCCCAGTACGAAATCCAGGGAATTTTGTTCCAGTTCACGTTCTATGTGGCAGAAAGGACATTCATCGTTGGCATTGACGGCATCATTAAGGGGGATTGTATATAATTTTTCTTTCATATTTGGATACTCCATTCATAGTTTTTGATTATTTTATCAGATGAAGCATTAAGAAAGCAAGAGGGACTGCAGGAATGAACCTGGCAGTCCCTTTTTGTGAGAATAAATTATGAAAAATATGAGGAAAAACTATTAAGTATTGGTTAGTTCCTTATATTGTGATATTATTGATATAGTAAAGGTATCGTTTATTGAGGATATTTTTTTGTGACATTTTTACGATATAGAAATTTTATAACGGGAAAACAGGAGATAAATATGGTATCAGATTATCATCGTTTTTTGAATGCGGCGATACTGTTGTGGGGGTGTATTTTTTGCCTCATCGCAGCTCTTTGCCTGTTTATGGGTAAAAATTATAATAAAGAAAAAAGAAAATGGATGCTGCGGATGCAGTTGTCGACGGCGCTGCTTCTTGGAAGTGATATGCTTGCATGGATGTTCAGTGGAAATTCCGGGGAAACAGGGTATTATATAGTAAGAATCAGTAATTTTCTGGTATTTGCCCTGACAGATCTGATTTTTCTTTTCTTTCAGCAGTATATTGGATGTTATGTGAATGAAGAAGGACAGAAGAATAAAAGACTTGAGTTGGCAGGTTTTATTGCTCTGGCCGGAATATTGCTGGTAATGATATCTCAGTTTACGGATATTTATTATTACTTTGATGTTAAGAACTGTTATCACAGAAATTCGGCATATATACTGTCAATGATTCTTCCACTTTCTGGAATGCTGATTGATTTATCCGTGTTGATACAATACAGAAAAAAGATCAGGAAATCTATTTTGCTGGCCATGGAATCTTATATTGTACTGCCGATAGCTGCAGCGATGATCCAGATTATATATTATGGACTTTCGCTGATCAATGTTTCTATTTTCTGTTCAATGCTGCTGATGTTTATTGTGACTATGGGGGAACAGAATAAGGAACTGGCACGACTGACGAAGAGCAGGGAAGAAATTGCGGAGAAACTTGAGATTGCTTCCGTCCTTAACAGATGTGTAAAAGAACTTTCTTCAGGGGCAAATGTGGATCTGGCAGTGGGTAATCTTCTGGAGATTATTAATGATTATTTTAATTCAGACCGTACTTATATTTTTGAGATTGATTTTGACAGAGATGTCCTGGTTAATACGTATGAGTATGTGAAAGATGAGAAGGTAACAGTGCAGAAGGGCAATTTACAATGTGTTCCGGTAGATATAATTGCAGTCTGGATGCAGAAATTCCGGGAATCAGAGGGATATTATATTTCGGATCTGGAGCAGGAGAAAGGATCACCTACATATGAGATGCTGAAAGAACAAGATGTTAACCGCCTTTTGGCAGTGCCGCTCCTGAAGGAGGGGAAGATCATAGGATTTCTTGGTGTAGATAATCCCAGAATGCATTATAATGATGCTACTTTGCTTGCATCGATTCAGTTTTTTATTACCAGCAGTCTGGAGAGGAAAAAAGAGCAGGAATATCTGGAGTATTTGAGTTACCGTGATATGCTGACACAAATTTATAACAGAAATAAGTATATGGAAGTACTTGACGAGCATAAGGGGGAACAGATAAGACAAACGGGAGTTGCTTATATAGATATTAACGGATTGAAAATGGTGAATGATAAACAGGGACATGAAGCCGGTGATGAACTGATCAGACAAACTGCTGCTGTTATTACGGAATTTTTTCCAGAGTGTGCTTATCGTATTGGCGGTGATGAATTTGTTATTGTAAAAGAAAAGATAGACAAACAGGAGTTTTATGATAAAATAAAAGAACTGCGAAAAAAGATGCAGGAGAAGGGCATCAGTATTTCGGCAGGCTCTGTATGGAAAGAATCCATAGAAGATCTGGAGGAAACATTGAAGATTGCAGATCACTGTATGTATGCGGAAAAAGAGGCATACCATAAGATGAACGGGGATTATCACAGAGCGTAACGGTATAGACAAAATATGAGAAATGGGGATAAAATCAGATGAAAATGCAACAACTTCATGAAAACTGGCAGTTATGCGATTTAAAGAAGCAGGACTGGATTCCGGCACAGGTACCGGGAGATATTTATTCTGCGCTTCTTGCAGCAGGAAAAATGGAAGACCCTTTTTGGGGTGATAATGAATATCAGGCAAAGGCACTGATGGAAGAAGATTATGAATATAAAACCAGTTTTACTTTTACAGAAAAGGAATTTGAGAAATGTCAGGAAGTACTTCTGAAATTTGACGGGATTGATACAGTGGCAGAGATATATCTGAATCAGTGCTGTCTGGGGACTGTGGATAATATGCACAGAATCTGGGAATTTCCTGTAAAGGAACTTCTTACAGATGGAGAAAACATTCTTCGTGTGATCATCCGTTCGCCGCTGAAATACATGGCAGCTGCTTATGAGAAATATAAAAATATTGGAAATGAAGATACGATTGAAGGCTTCATGCATCTGAGAAAAGCCCATTATATGTCGGGATGGGACTGGGGAGCATGCCTGCCTGACGGTGGAATCTTCCGTTCTGTAACACTTCTGGGAGTGGAGAAAGCCAGACTGGACAGCGTTTATATTCACCAGAATCATACAGAAAACAGGGTGATTTTGAATCTGGATGTAGATATGGAAGAATTTGCAGACGAGTCTGATGATGGAGAAGAGGATGCAGATGTACAGGATCTGTATTATGAGGTCACTGTTACCGCACCGGATGGCAGCAGGACTGCATATCAGGATTCACCGGACGAGATCATTATAGAGAATCCCCAGTTATGGTGGCCAAATGGCCTGGGAGAGCAGCCTTTGTATCAGATTCAGGTAGATTTGAGATCAGGAGAGAAGGTGCTGGATACCTGGTGCAGAAAGATTGGTCTTCGTACTCTTACTATACACAGAGAAAAAGATCAGTGGGGCGAGAGTTTTGCACATGAGATTAACGGATATACAGTATTTGCCATGGGAGCAGATTATATTCCGGAAGATAATCTGCTTCAGAGAACTTCCAGAGAACGCACAAAAGAACTGTTGTTACAGTGTAAAAGAGCAAATTTTAATACAGTTCGTGTCTGGGGCGGAGGCTATTATCCGGAAGATTGGTTTTTTGATCTCTGCGACGAGATGGGGCTGATGGTATGGCAGGACTTTATGTTTGCCTGTTCTGTATATGAACTGACACCGGAATTTGAGGAGAACATCCGACAGGAATTTATTGATAATATCAAACGTATCCGGCATCATGCATCTCTGGCGTTATGGTGCGGAAACAATGAGATGGAAATGTTTGTTAAAGAAGGCAACTGGGTAACCAAGCCCACAGAAGTCAGAGATTATCTCCTGATGTATGAGCGCATTATCCCGGAAGTGCTCAGGGAATATGATCCGCAGACCTTTTACTGGCCGGCGAGTCCATCTTCAGGAGGATCCTTCGATGAACCAAATGATCCGAATAGAGGCGATGTACATTACTGGGAAGTATGGCATGGAAATAAGCCTTTTTCGGAATACCGGAAATATTTCTTCCGCTATGCATCTGAATTCGGATTTCAATCTTTCCCTGCTGTTTCTACACTAAAGACCGTAACGGATGATCGAAGGGAACTGAATCCGTTTTCCTACGTGATGGAGAAACATCAGAGAAATTATGGCGGAAACGGGAAGATTGCCCAATATATGCAGGCTGCCTACCGTTATCCGGAGAATTTCAGTGATTTTGTCTATGCATCTCAGCTTCTTCAGGCAGATGGTATCCGTTATGGAGTGGAGCATTACCGTAGAAACAGAGGAAGATGTATGGGAGCGATCTACTGGCAGTTAAATGACTGCTGGCCGGTTATCTCCTGGAGTTCCATCGATTATTATGGACGATGGAAAGCGCTTCATTATTATGCGAAGAGATTTTTTGCACCGGTGCTGCTTTCCTGCGAAGAGCAGAGCTGGATGACTGCCGGGGCGAATATGAACCGTCAGCATTTTCAATTCGAAAAATCTATCAGGCTGAATGTGGCGAATGAGACATTGCATGCACATAAGGTACTTGTGAAATATGCAGTGCGCAGTGCAGATGCGAGAATACTTCGCCAGGCAGAACAGTGGGTGGAGGTGCCGGCACTTTCCAGCAGATGGATGGAGAAGGTGGAACTTCCAGATATTGACTGTTTCAATGAGTATGTCAGCTATGAGGCATTGGAAAATGATCAGATCATTTCTCAGGGAACAGTAATATTTTCTTATCCGAAATATTTCCGCTACCTGGATCCGAAGCTTACTGTAAGAGTGGAAGGTGACGAGATTGTAGTTACGGCAGATGCTTATGCCAAGAGTGTGGAAATTCGAAATGAAACAGAAGATCTTGTTCTGGATGACAATTACTTTGATATGAATGCCGGAGAACGAAGAGTGAAGATTCTTGATGGAAAGCCGGAAGGGTTGATGGTGCGCAGCGTATATGATATTTGAGCATATATCATTTAGTATAGTAAAATAAGAAAAGCTGTATGGATTTTAGTTGTCCATACGGCTTTTTTATGCATTCATATAAAGCTTTTCAACAGTCAGCTACTGCTTTTTTTAGAATTTTCTGATAAAAATAGGTGGTGTAATCTGGAAAATAGTGATAGAATGATTATAAATAATATAACATTTAAACATACATGGAAGCGGCAGAAGAAAAATTCTTTTAGAAGATCAAAAATAAAAGCAGATAAAAAAAGGAGTGAAAATATGGCTTCAGGCAAGGCGTTTATGTATGAAACGATATACAATGATCTGTTGGAAGGGATCATGAATGGTACCTATCCGGTGGGCAGCAGGCTTCCGTCTGAGAAGGAACTGACCGGGCAGTACGGAGTCAGCAGGATCACAAGCAAGAAGGCACTGGAACTTCTTGCAGAAAGAGGACTGATTTCCAGAATGCCGGGGAGGGGATCTTTTGTACTGGAAACAGCAGTAAAGCAGATACCTGCGGACAGCACACCCTCTTTGGAAAGAAATATACAGACAGGAAATACAGAAGCAGCGGGCAGAACAATAGGTGTGATCCTTGACAGTTTTGACAGTGATTATGGTGCTAATTATCTGCGCAGTATGGAACGGGAGTGCAGCAGAAGAGGAATCAATATGATTCTGAAGTGTACGTATGGAAGCATTGAAGCGGAAAATCAGGCAATCAAAAGCTGTATAGACATTGGGGCTCAGGGGCTGATCATGATGTGTGCACAGAATGAGACCTATAATACGACGATCGTAAAGCTGGCACTGGATCGCTTCCCGGTGGTACTGATAGACAGAAAAATGCAGGGGATTTCAATTCCCTGTATTGCGACGGATAATCACAGAGCGTCCAGAGAACTGACAGAAATGCTGATCGACAGGGGACATAAGAGACTTGCATTTGTGACACATGCATCTATGGGAACTTCTTCTATTAAGGATCGTTATGAGGGGTTTGTAGAGGGAATCATGGAGGACGCCGGGATTAATGGATGTGTGCTTGAAATTCCGGGATATAATCCAACTCCCGGAGATTCTCCAAGCGGAGCAGCATCTTACGATGAAGAGGGATTTAAGAAACTTCTGCTGGAACACAGGGAATATACAGGATATCTATGTATAGAGGCCGAGTTGTGCTATTTGCTGCGAAAAGCTATGAAAAAAACCGGGGTTACCGGTGAAATTGTATCTTTTGATGGGACTGGAGATATGGAACATGAAAATGTGATTGCCTATGTAAGCCAGGATGAGAGGGCGATGGGAGTTGTGGCAGTGGATATTCTGGAAAAGATCGTTCATGGAGAGAATATAAATGAGGATATCTGCGTTCCTTACGAGATCATAAAACTAAATGATATGTAAATAGTATGTGCATTGTTTACAAAAAACATGACTGATTTATGTCAAAAACATTGAAATACACATGGAATCTGTATTTTGTGTTGACAAGCTATGGACCAAATACTATATTCTATATATCAACAAACGACATACATTACAATATGACATAAATGATACAACATATTGTGGACATGTGTTAAGGAGGAAGAATATGAAACGTAAAATCGCAGCAGTGGCACTTTGTGCAGTTGTGGTAAGTTCTATGGTAGCTCCGGCAGTTTCCGTAAAAGCAGCAGACAAGGAAAACTTGTTGTAGCATACAGAGACAGTGATGACACAGGATCCAAATACATGGAACAGTGGATCAACAATGCTTATGAAAACTGGGCAGACAAAGATAAAGTAGATCTGGAACTTCAGCCGATCGTAGCAAACGACAGCGATTACACAACAAAGATTC
>CAKRVX010000063.1 GCA_934409175.1 uncultured Blautia sp. | reverse complement strand
AAGAAAGCAGATGCAGTGGAGAAGCGTGAGGCGGAATGCACAGCGAGAGCAGCTGAGGTGCAGAAAAAAGAAAAACGAGTAGAAGAACTTGAGCAAAAAGGAGTACAGGAACTGGAACGAGTTTCAGGTCTGACCTCCGAACAGGCGAAAGAGGAATTACTCAAATCCGTTGAAGATGATGTAAAAGTGGATGTAGCCAGACTTTACAGAGAACTGGAAAGCAGAGCTAAGGAAGAAGCCGGAAAGAAAGCGAAGGAATATGTGGTCAATGCTATTCAGAAATGTGCAGTGGACCATGTATCTGAAACAACTATTTCTGTTGTACAGCTTCCAAGCGATGAGATGAAGGGAAGAATTATTGGCCGTGAAGGTCGTAATATTCGCACTCTCGAGACATTAACAGGTGTAGATCTTATTATTGATGATACGCCGGAAGCAGTTGTTTTATCTGCTTTTGATCCAATCCGTCGTGAAATTGCACGTGTGGCACTGGAAAAACTGATTGTAGATGGACGTATCCATCCTGCCAGAATTGAAGAGATGGTAGAAAAAGCACAGAAAGAAGTTGAAGCTCAGATTCGTGAAGATGGTGAGACAGCGGCTATGGATGTTGGTGTACATGGCATCCATCCGGAGTTACTGAAACTTCTGGGACGTATGAAGTTCCGTTCAAGCTATGGACAGAATGCGTTAAAACATTCTATTGAAGTTGCACAGTTATCAGGAATGCTGGCGGGTGAAGTTGGTGTGGATGTACGTATGGCAAAGCGGGCAGGTCTTCTTCATGACATTGGTAAATCTATTGATCATGAAGTAGAAGGTTCACATATTCAGATTGGTGTTGATCTTTGTAAGAAATACAAAGAATCTCCTATCGTTATCAATACTGTTGCGTCTCATCATGGTGATGTAGAGCCTGAGTCACTGATTGCATGTATTGTACAGGCTGCAGATGCGATTTCTGCTGCAAGACCTGGTGCAAGACGTGAAACTCTGGAAACATATACAAACCGACTGAAACAGCTGGAAGATATTACAAATCAGTTCAAAGGTGTTGAGAAATCTTTTGCTATTCAGGCAGGAAGGGAAATTCGTGTGATGGTAGTGCCTGAACACGTGAGCGATGCAGATATGGTTCTTTTGGCAAGAGATATTGCTAAACAGATTGAAGCAGAGCTTGAATATCCTGGTCAGATTAAGGTTAATGTAATTCGTGAAAGCAGAGCAGTTGACTATGCGAAATAAATAGTTCTTTGCAGATATAAACCCTGCAGATTGTATAAAAATATACATTCTGCAGGGTTTTTTTATATCATGTTTTATACGATCCATTGTTTTATCCTGTTTTACAATTTTATCATATCTTCAGAATGTTCTCCATAGACTGGTACAGGGTGAAGCGATGAAAAAGAAAATGAAATTTCCAGCATTAATTTTATTTCTTTGTGGATTTCTGACCGGAAATCTGATTCCTAATATTTTGTGGAGAATGAAATGGCAGCAGAAGACTCTGGCAGATATTTATTTTCTGAGCACTTTTACAGCAGGAAATATTTCGGGCACGGAATATTTAAAGGATATTATAAAAATGCGAGGCAGTATTTTTGTTCTAAGTGTACTCAGTGGATTTTCGATTTTTGGGGTACCACTGGCAGTAACTGGAATAATTTTCCTGGGTATTCTGACAGGGGCGGTATGTGCAATATCTGTTTTGCAGTTTGGTTTTGTCGGAGGCCTGATCGGCGCGGGATTACTGATGCCCCAATATCTTTTTTATATACCGGTGTGGATGTATCTGATGAGCCGGATATGGGAAATATCAATGGGGATATGGAAGAATAAAGGCCTCTTTCCTGGAAAATCGGCAAGATATCTCAAAGAAACAGGAATAGCACTTTTTGTATATGTGATGGGAATTTTCTGCGAATGTTATATAAATCCGTGGTTGACAGAAAAACTTCTTGTGCTTGTAGATTTTTTTTAAAAAAATTATCCACAAGATTTTGTACAGGTTGTCATAAAATATCCGATATATGGTACGTCAGGTCGAAATAGCTTGATTTTTCGGGATTTTTGTAAAAAAAGGGTTTGATTTTATGTCAAATTAACAGTATAATACATATACATTTTATATAGAGATAAAACGGATTGCGGATATCCGCTTTATGTAAAAAAGATTGCTGTGTATGAGAAATATCTGTAAAGGTAATGCAGCAGATTGAAATATTGGAATACAGAGGGAACGGGAAGTATAAGTATATGGATATAGAGATAAGGGAATTTATTGCATATCTGCATAATATAAAAAGAATGTCCGTGAATACAGAGGTGTCTTATCAAAGAGACCTGAAAAAAATGGCAGAATTTCTCAGAGATCGTGGTATAAAAGATCTGAAAGAGGTAAAAGAACTAGAACTTGAAGGATATATCAGCTATATGGAACGGGAACATTTTGCGTCATCTTCTATATCGCGGAGCGTGGCATCTATAAGGGCTTTTTTTCAATATCTGTGGAAAGAGGGGAGAATCAGTAAGGATCCTGCAGAAAATCTCAGACCCCCGAAAGTAGAGAAAAAGACTCCGGAAATTCTTACAATAGAAGAAGTAGATGAATTGCTGAAGCAGCCGGATTTAAATACGACAAAGGGAATCAGAGATGCTGCAATGCTCGAATTGTTATATGCTACAGGTATGCGTGTCAGTGAGATGCTTCATTTACAGATCTCAGATATAAATTTGCAGCTTGGGTATGTGGTTTGCCATGAAAATGGAAAAGAACGGATTATCCCGATTGGATCTCCGTGTAAAAAAGCACTGGAGTACTATCTGGAAACGGCCAGAAATGTATTTGTGCAGGATGATCAGGAGATAGCACTGTTTACCAATTGTTCTGGAAAGGCCATGAGCCGTCAGGGATTCTGGAAAGTGCTAAAAGGATATGCTGAGAGTGCGGGAATCAAGAGAGATATTACTCCGCATACTCTGAGACATTCATTTGCAGTACATATGCTGCAGAATGGTGCAGATATCAGAAGTGTACAGGAAATGCTGGGTCATTCGGATATTTCTACTACTCAGATATATCTGGGGGTAAATATGAATAAAATGAGAGATGTATATATGAAAAATCATCCAAGACATTAAAAAGCTTCGGCAGCCTTTAACTGCCGAAGCTTTTTTGCATCAATTTATTAGAAAGATAAACTGTCGAGAAGAGAATCTAACACATTTCTGCAATAGTATACAGAAGTTTCTCTGATTCGTCCCATCCAAGGCATGGATCGGTAATAGATTTTCCATAGATATGATCACAGCCGATTTTCTGATTCCCAGGCTCAATGTAACTTTCAATCATGAGACCTTTTACGAGAGTATGAAGCTCAGGATCTACCTGACGGCTGTGCAGAACTTCCTTGGCAATACGAACCTGCTGGTCATACTGCTTATTTGAATTAGAGTGATTGGTATCTACGATAACTGCCGGATTCTTCAGCTTTTTCTGCTGATATTTTTCCCAGAGAAGACGAAGATCTTCATAGTGGTAGTTGGGAATTGCCTCTCCATGTTTGTTCACAGCACCTCGGAGAATAGTATGTGCAAGTTCATTGCCGGTAGTTTCCACTTCCCAGCTCCTGTAGATGAAACGATGACCACCCTGGGCTGCAACTACTGAGTTTAACATAACAGCGAGATCACCACTGGTAGGATTTTTCATACCTGCCGGAACATCCATTCCGCTTACTGTGAGACGATGCTGCTGATCTTCCACTGAACGTGCACCTACTGCCACGTAAGAGAGCAGATCAGACAGATAACGATAATTTTCCGGGTAAAGCATTTCGTCGGCGCATGTCATACCACTTGTTTTAATTGCGTGAATATGCATTTTTCGTATAGCAATCAGACCGGCGAGGAGGTTAGGCTGTTTTTCAGGATCCGGCTGGTGAACCATACCTTTATAGCCTTCACCTGTTGTTCGAGGCTTGTTTGTGTAAACACGAGGAACGATCAGTACCTTATCAGCTATTTTTTCCTGAACCTTGCGTAATCTTGTAAGGTAATCCAGCACAGCATCCTCATTGTCTGCTGAACAAGGACCGATGATTGCAAGAAATTTATCTGATTTGCCTGTAAATACATCTCGAAGTTCCTGGTCTCTTGCATCTTTAATGGCCTGAATTTCAGCATCGATGGGATACTGATTGCGAATTTCTTCAGGGGTTGGTAATTTTTTGATAAAATCGAATCCCATGTTTGTATCTCCTTTATGTCCTTTTTCCGTTGTATTTCAACCGTTAATTATAAACCATTCTTATCTGAATGTCGATAGGAAAAATTTTTTCGGTGAAATGCCAGTTACTTCATAAGGATAAAAATATGTAATATACTAAGAATCAATTCACTGAAAAGTATTCCATATAAGTAACCGCGTATGCCTAATACCGGTATGGCAAAAAAAACAAAAGATACTCGTATGCAGAGGCTGATGGCACTGTGAATCAGGCTTATCCCTGATTTCCCAAGTCCGTTTAATACACTTGTGAGAGTTGTATTCAGGTAAAGAAAGGGACAAATAAAAGACATGATGCGTATATAAATTCCGGCAGTATGACTGTGGAAAAGAAATTCTCCTATATATTCTCCGAAAAACAGAAAAAAAAGCATAAATGTTCCGCCCAATATCACACAGTATCGGAAAATCTGTCGGATTACATACTGGATTCTTTTGGTATATCCAAGAGCCTGTAATTCAGTAACAGAGGGCAGGAGCATGACTGCTGCGGAATTGGTAAGTGTTGCAGGAAAAAGTATCAGCGGCAATGCCATTCCTGTAAAGACACCGTAAATGCTCAGGGATTCTGCACTGTTTAATCCTGACATACGCAGTCTGCTGGGAATGAGGATTACTTCGATACTTCCAAGTACTGTGAGAAGAATTTTATTCATGGTAAGTGGAACAGAAATCTGAAACAGCTCTTTTAGGAGGCATAAAGGTCTTTTCGGGGCAAAACAGGAATAATGTATATCTTTAAAATGCATACTGATAAAAAAGAAAGAGACAGTGGATGCGGCTATTTCTCCTGCCAGATTTCCACCGGCTGCGATGACAGGAGTGACAGTACGTTTTTCTGAAATACAGATAAGATAGATAATATAACATCCGCCGACACGGAAGAATTGTTCCAGTAATTGTATTCCTGCGGGAAGTCCGGCCTTTTTTCTGCCGAAGTAATAACTGTTGATGCATGTGTGGAGTGTACTCAAAGGAATGCTTAAAGCAATAATACGGATCAGCGCATAGGTTCGTGGCTCCTTCAATATTTTTACAGCCCAGAAATCTGCCTGCCTGTAAAGAAATAAGGAAAGAACCATGGAAAAAGATACAGAAAATAAGGTCCCGATCAGAAAGTAATCCCCGGCTTTTTCAGGATGTCCAAGGGCTTCGCGGGAGGCTGTAAGGCGAGAAATTCCCGTCTGAATTCCGGAAGCACATATTGCCAGGATCAGAGTCTGCAGAGGGAGGGTAAGCTGAAAAAGTCCAAGTCCTTCTGCACCAATTGTGTGTGAAAGGAATATTCTGTAGAAGAACCCGATCAGTCTGCTTGCCAGACCTGTAAAGGTAAGCAGTAAAGTTCCACGGATAAAAAGCTTTCGGGACATAATTTGATGACCTTCTAACCTTTTTTGTCAATATATGCATAAAACAGCCTTGACAGAACAAATAGTTTCTGATAAAGTAAGCATGAAATCCGAGGGAAACACTGGGAATTAAAACGAGGTGAGAAAATGAAACTGTCAACAAGAGCACGTTACGGGCTGAAGGCATTGATTGATCTGGGATTGAACAGCGAGAATGAAGCGGTATCTTTACAGAGCATTGCAGAGAGGCAGGATATTTCTGTAAGCTATCTGGAACAGCTTATGGCCATGCTGAAAAAAGCTGGGCTTGTAAAGAGCAGCAGAGGTGCCTACGGTGGATATCGGCTTGGAAAACCGGCAGATGAAATTTCAGTTGGAGATGTTCTTCGTGTGCTGGAAGGCAGCCTGGATGCGGCGGCCTGCCCCGGAATTGAAAATGACGGAACCTGCCATGGCAGTGATGTCTGTGTGGCAAAAATCGTCTGGAAAAGAATAAACGACAGTATAACAGATGCTGTTGACACTCTGATGCTTGGCCAGCTGATTGAAGAAAGCAGAAGAGTGCATGAAGAAAAATCTGGAAAATAAAAGTAAGCGTGATCTGCGTCGGACATACTTAGAATATAACAGGAGGACAAAAAAATGGGAAAAATGATTTATCTGGACAATGCGGCGACAACTAAAACAGCACCGGAGGTTGTCCAGGCTATGCTGCCGTATTTTTCTGAATTCTACGGCAACCCATCCAGTATCTATGACTTTGCAGGCAGAAGTAAAGAAGCAGTTACCAAGGGAAGAGAACAGATTGCAGAAGTTCTCGGAGCAAAGAAAGAAGAAATCTATTTTACAGCAGGTGGTTCAGAGTCCGATAACTGGGCTTTAAAAGCAGCTTTTGAAGCATATAAATCCAAAGGCAACCATATTATTACTACAAAGATTGAGCATCATGCAATTCTTCATACTTGTGAATATCTGGAAAAAGAGCGTGGTGCAAAGATCACATATGTAGATGTGGATGAAAACGGCATCGTGAAACTGGATGAACTGGAAAAAGCTATTACACCGGAGACTATCCTGATTTCTGTTATGTTTGCAAATAACGAAATTGGTTCTATACAGCCGATTAAGGAAATTGGACGTATTGCAAAAGAACATGGAATTCTTTTCCACACAGATGCAGTTCAGGCATTCTGCCAGGTTCCGATCAATGTAGATGAGTGTAACATTGACATGTTAAGCTCCAGCGGACATAAGATCAACGGACCGAAGGGAATTGGTTTCCTTTATATCCGTAAAGGTGTTAAGATTCGTTCTTTCGTACACGGAGGTGCTCAGGAACGTAAACGTCGTGCAGGAACAGAAAATGTTCCGGGAATCGTAGGATACGGTGCAGCAGCAGCACGTGCCAATGCCTCAATGAAAGAACGTACAGAAAAAGAAATCGTGATCAGAGATCACCTGATTGATAGGATTGAGAAAGAGATTCCATATGTAAAAGTAAACGGTGACAGAATTAAGAGACTTCCGAACAATGTAAATGTAAGCTTTCAGTTCGTAGAAGGTGAGTCCCTTCTTCTTATGCTTGATAATTATGGAATTTGTGCATCCAGTGGTTCTGCATGTACTTCCGGTTCTCTTGACCCGTCTCACGTACTGCTGGCAATCGGTCTGCCGCATGAAATTGCTCATGGTTCTCTGCGTATGACCCTCAGTGAAGAGACAACTATGGAAGATGTAGATTTTACAGTAGACAGATTGAAAGAGATTGTAGCACATTTAAGAAGCATGTCTCCATTATATGAAGACTTTATGAAAAAACAGAAATAATATAAGGTGAAAAGTACCTGTCAGGAGGAAAAACAATGGCTTATAGTGAAAAAGTAATGGATCATTTCCAGCATCCACGTAATGTTGGGGAAATAGAGGACGCAAGCGGTGTAGGTACAGTAGGTAATGCAAAATGCGGAGATATCATGAGAATTTTCCTTGATATTGATGATGATACACATATTATTAAAGACTGCAAATTCAAAACATTTGGCTGTGGTGCAGCAGTTGCGACAAGCAGTATGGCTACAGAAATGGTAAAAGGTAAAACAATCGAAGAAGCGATGCAGGTAACAAATAAAGCAGTCATGGAAGCTCTGGATGGACTTCCGCCTGTAAAGGTTCACTGTTCACTTCTTGCAGAGGAAGCAATCCATGCTGCTTTGTGGGATTATGCACAAAAACATCACATTGAGATTGAAGGTCTTAAGAAACCGAAGTCTGATATCCATGAAGGAGAAGAGGCTGAAGAGGAAGAATATTAATTGTATAAAATTTTAATATTTCTTCAGCAGTCCTGAATCCCAAACGGAATCATAATCGTTATATTAAGTAAAGAGGGCGGGTGATAGTCATCATCTGCCTTTTATTAATATAAAGAAAATGCTGATATTTTCCACTGGAGGTAATAATGACAGGACTTACAAACGAACAGGTACAGGAGAGAATCGCAGAAGGTAAAATTAATGCCAATGAAAATCCCAATACCAGAACATATAAACAAATCATCAGAGAGAATACGCTTACTTTTTTCAATTTTCTGAATCTGGTTTTACTGGTTCTGGTACTTTTTGTAGGGTCATATAAGAACTCTATGTTTATGGGAATCATTCTGATCAATACGGTGATCGGAATCATACAGGAAGTGCGAGCGAAGAAAACTATAGATAAACTGGCGATTCTTACTGAGAGCAAGACCGTAGTATTGCGTGAGGGAAAAAAATGGAGTATTTCCACGGAAAAACTGGTAATAGACGATCTTATTTTTTTGAAAACAGGTGACCAGGTTCCGGCAGATGTAAAGATATTGGAAGGGGCAGTAGAGGTAAATGAATCTTTACTGACAGGAGAAGCTGATAATCTGGCAAAAAATTCAGGAGACAAGCTTTTTTCAGGAAGTTTTGTCACATCTGGAGAAGCATGTTGCCAGGTCATACATGTAGGTAAAGATAATTATGCATCTCAGATCACAAGTGAAGCGAAAGAATTTAAACGCCATAATTCAGAATTAAGAAATTCGTTGAATGCAATCCTGAAAGTAATCAGTATTATTATTGTGCCTTTGGGTGCGATGCTCTTTTATAAACAGTATGTAATAGTGGGTGACAGTCTAAAAGATTCTGTAGTAAATATGGTAGCGGCAGTTCTGGGAATGATTCCGGAAGGACTTGTACTTCTTACCAGTGTAGCTTTGACGATAGGATCGATGGTTCTTGCCACAAAGAAAACTTTGGTACAGGAATTGTATTGTATAGAAACTCTGGCAAGAGTAGATACTCTTTGTCTGGATAAAACCGGTACGATCACTGAAGGTACGATGTGTGTAGATAGTGTAAAGCTATATAAAGAAGGAATAAAATCAGACGGTGAGGCAATGCTCATGACTGAAGAACAGAGCGGGAATTCTTCGGAGAAATCCGTCTGTACAGAGGACAGTGAAGATGTACGGACTGATGTTCTGGAAGAGAGTAAAGAAATGATTTCGACGGCAGATCAGAATGCATTACATGAGATTGAACATATTATGGGAAATCTCATGGCAGTTCTTCATGATGAGAATGCCACGGCAGATGCATTGCGAGACAGATTTACAGTCAGAAACGATCTGAAACTCATTCATGCGATTCCGTTTTCTTCAGACAGAAAATATAGTGGTGCTGTTTTTGAAGAAAAAGGTACCTATTTGATGGGAGCAGCTCAGTTCCTTTTTCCGGAAGGAAACGAGCAGTTAACATCCATGTGTGGCAGTTATGCTGAAAAAGGTTTTCGTATTCTGGTGCTGGCACACAGTGATCAGGAGACGGAAGGAACACAGCGTCCGGAAGGGCTGGTGCCGGTGGCGCTATTTCTGCTTACAGATGTAATACGTCCGGAAGCACCGGATACATTGGCATTTTTTGACAGTCAGGGGGTTGACATTAAGGTGATTTCCGGAGATGATCCGGTCACAGTAGCAGCTATTGCCCAAAAAGCGGGACTGAAGAATGCAGATCATTATATTGATGCCACGACAATTACTACACCTGAAGAAATGCAGCGTGCAGTAGCAGAATGCAGTGTATTTGGACGTGTGACGCCTCAGCAGAAAAAAGAAATGGTACAGGCTCTGCAGTCTCAGAAACATACAGTGGCAATGACAGGGGATGGCGTAAACGATGTACTGGCGCTGAAGGAGGCTGATTGCAGTATTGCTATGGCAGAAGGCAGTGATGCGGCGAAAAATATTGCAAATGTGGTTCTGCTGGACTCCAATTTTGCGGCAATGCCTCATATTGTAAATCAGGGACGCCGTGTGGTAAATAATATTCGAAGTGCAGCATCTATGTTTTTGATAAAAACTATTTTTTCCGTACTGTTGTCACTGATCACTATATTTTTTGGTGAAGCGTATCCTTTTGAACCAATCCAGATGTCACTGATCAGTGCCTGCGCTGTGGGAATACCAACATTCCTTCTTACACAGGAAAATAATTATACTAAAATTGATCATACATTTCTGAGACATGTATTTATGAATGCATTTCCGGCTGCAGTAACAATTACAGGCTGTGTCTTTACCATTATGCTGATATGCCAGGATGTTTATCATTCGAATACAATGCTGAATACAGCATGTGTGCTGGTAACAGGGTGGAATTATATGTCTGCTCTTCGGACAGTATATTCTCCGTTGAATACTTACAGAAAAGTTATTATTTATGGAATGCAGTTTGTGTTTTTCGGAGGTGCGGTGATTCTTCAGAAACTGTTGACTTTAAGATCTCTGGAATTTGGAATGATTATTCTGGTCTTTCTTCTGATGACATTTTCTCCGGTAGTGATTGATGCCATTACAGGCTGGATTCGTAAAGGATATGAGAGATCATTGGACAAAGATGAAAAGGAAACAGGATTTTTGGGAAAGTTTCTGCGAAGAGTTCAGAAATGATATGAGAAAAAGTTCTGCCTGAGGGAGATTTGGCAGGAGAACGTGTTTGTTAAAATGTATATAAAGGGAGCAAGTCCATTGAATTTGAAGGACTTGCTCCCTTTTGCTATGGATAGGCGTGTTCAGATGATGATGTTTGTTAAATGGGAAGAAACTCTGGTTTATGGTTTTTAAATACTGTGTAATAACGAAAACCACAGTTTCTGAGGACCGCTTCTGCCTTGTCAAAGGCATAGGCTATTTTATCCGGAGTATGAGCATCTGCTCCTACAGTGATGATTTCTCCGCCCAATTCTCTGTATCTGCGGATAACGGCAGTGCAGGGATTGGGTTCACCAAGACCGTAATGATATCCGCCGGTATTCAGTTCGATACCTTTTCCCATGGAAATAAGTTTTTTGAGAATTTCATCCAGAATATCCTGATAACGTCCATAAGAATACTCTCGGTTTTTATTAGGACCGTATCGTACAATATAATCAATATGACCATAAACATCAAAATCATTAAAGCAGGAAATGTTTTCCAGAATAGATTCAAAATATTCCATATAACATAGGGATTCTTTACGGTTCTTGAAAAAATCCGGGTAATAAGGATCAAATCCATGGACCAGATGGGAAGAACCTATGGCAAAGTCAAAGGGAGTTTCTGAAATAAGATTATGAAAATAAGTTTCAAGGTGCATTTGCAGGCCAAGTTCTATACCCCAGTTTATCTGTATCTGATTTTTATAGATATCCCGTAGTTTGAAAAGTGTTTCCTTATAATAAGGAATGTCAAGTGAAAAATCCAGACCGTCAGGAATTTTCGGGTAATCTGGGTCCAGATGTTCCGTAAAAGTAATACCCTGAAGTCCGAGATTTATTGCCTGTTGTATCATACTTTCCATAGGAGTGTCGGAATCTGCTGAAAAAGAGGAGTGCATATGGCAATCCCATAAGATACATCTGTTCATAAGATACCTCCATATATCATAATATGCTCAAGTATAGCACATTATTTAAAACTTTTACGTATTTTTTATCTGTTTTTTATAAAATGGTCTTGAATTTTTGTTTGGAATTATGTACAATACAATACAGGTTGATGATTCTTTAACAAATAAAAGGATTACCATAATTAACCACTTAA
>CAKRVX010000062.1 GCA_934409175.1 uncultured Blautia sp. | reverse complement strand
CATTCCAGGATGAGATGGCAGGTATCGGATATTACCAGTTCATCGAGAAACTGGAGAAAGATTTTGACCAGCAGAAAAATCTGATCGTTCAGGAACTCCGGAAACTGATGAAGATGATCCTGCGTCCGGAGAACTTTATGATCAGCTATACAGGAGAGAGAGAATCACTGGAAGAAGTGAAGAAACTGTCTGCGCATATCAGACAGGGACTTAACACAGAACCTGTGGAGAAATCTGAGAAAAAACTGATCTGTACCAGGAAAAACGAAGGATTCAAGACTTCCGGACAGGTTCAGTTCGTGGCACAGACCGGAAACTTTAAGAAAAAAGGCCTGGAATACACAGGCGCACTGGATATCCTGAAAGTAATTTTAAGCTATGATTACCTGTGGATGAATCTTCGCGTAAAAGGCGGAGCATACGGCTGTATGAGCGGCTTTAAGAGAAACGGGGAGAGCTATCTGGTATCTTACAGGGATCCTCATCTGAAACGTACTCTGGAGGTATATCAGGGAGTGGTGGATTATATCCGAAATTTCCAGGCAGATGAGCGTGACATGACCAAATATATCATCGGAACCATCAGCGGCAAAGATGTACCAAAAACACCTCAGATGAAAGGCTCTGTTTCAAAGAATGCCTATTTCTGCGGTGTGACAGAGGATATGCTTCAGAAAGAAAGAAATCAGATCCTGAATGCTTCCGTAGAGGATATCCGAGCATTGGCGGATATTGTAAAAGCAGTCCTAGATGCAGAACAGATCTGCGTAGTGGGAAGTGAAAGCAAGGTAGAGGAAGCTTCGGATGTTCTCATGGAAGTGAAATCTCTGATCAACTGTTAAACCAATTAATTGAGCAAAGTAAATCAAGAAAACGGTGGAGCGGATCAGGGATATCCGCTTTACCTGAATCAGGCTGCGTGGCAGCTGTGACAAATAAAAAAAGGAACAAAAACATGAACGAAAACTTCAAATCCGGATTCGTAGCAATTATCGGAAGACCCAATGTGGGGAAATCTACACTTATGAACCATCTGATCGGTCAGAAAATCGCCATTACATCCAAGAAACCACAGACGACCAGAAACAGGATACAGACCGTTTATACCTGCGACGAAGGACAGATTGTATTCCTGGATACGCCAGGTATCCATAAGGCGAAAAATAAACTGGGTGAATATATGGTTCAGGTAGCAGAGCGTACTCTGAAAGAAGTAGATGCTATTATGTGGCTGGTAGAGCCAAGTACCTTTATTGGTGCAGGAGAACGCCATATTGCAGAGCAGCTTCAGAATATCGGAGTACCGGTAATCCTGATCATTAACAAAATCGATACTGTGTCAAAAGAGGAAATTCTGCCTGCCATTGACACCTATCGTAAAGTATGTGATTTCGCAGAGATTATTCCATGTTCCGCACTTCGCGGACAGAATACCCAGGATATCATTGGCTGTATCCTGAAATACCTTCCGTATGGTCCTATGTTCTATGATGAAGATACGGTAACTGACCAGCCACAGCGCCAGATTGTAGCTGAGATTATCCGGGAGAAAGCACTCCATGCACTGGATGCAGAGATTCCTCATGGTATCGCAGTGGCTATAGATCGTATGAAGACCCGTTCGGGCAAAAATCCTATTGTGGATATAGATGCGACGATCATCTGTGAGAGAGAATCTCACAAGGGAATTATCATCGGCAAACAGGGTGCCATGCTGAAAAAAATCGGCAGCAATGCCAGATATGAGATCGAGCGTATGCTGGAGTCAAAGGTAAATCTCAAACTCTGGGTCAAAGTAAAGAAAGACTGGAGAGACAGTGATTTTCTGATCAAGAACTTCGGATACGATAAAAAAGAAATATAATGAGTGATCTGATCACTGTACAGGGAGTGGTTCTTTCGGCCATGCCTGTAGGAGAATATGACAAGCGGATCGTGCTGCTGACCAGAGAACGGGGTAAGATCTCTGCCTTTGCCAAAGGTGCCAGACGCCCTAACAGCCCTTTTCTGGCAGCAGCCAATCCGTTTGTATTTGGAACTTTTACCCTGTATGAAGGAAGATCCAGCTATAATCTGAATCAGGTATCGGTAACTCATCACTTCGTGGAACTGGCCGGAAAACAGCCAGGGATTTATTATGGATATTATTTTCTGGAACTGGCGGATTATTTCGGGCAGGAGGGTACAGATGAGAAGGATTCCATGAATCTTTTGTATGTGACTGTAAAGGCGCTTCTGAATCCGCATATAGATGACAGGCTGGTGCGCTGTATCTTTGAACTGAGAATGATAGCTGTGCAGGGGCTGTGCCCTTCACTTTTTAACTGTGTCTGTTGTGGAAAGCTGGTACAGGAAGGTGAGGAAGTTTTTTTCTCTCAGAGAGCAAGCGGAATTCTGGATAAAAGATGTCTGGGACAGGTTCGTGATGCAAGAAGGATTTCGGCACCTGCATTATATGCAATGAGATACATCGTTACTGCAGAACTGGGAAAGCTTTATACCTTTACGGTAAAAGAGGAAGTGCTCTTTGAACTGGAGAGGCATATCCACAGCTATATCAGTATAAACACAGAAAAAAGGTTTAAAAGCCTGGAAATTCTGGAAATAATGAGCTGAGATGCCTTGCAAAAGAAAACAGATAACGTTATAATAGCAGTATTCATTGGCAGAAGCTGTAAGGTCTGTCGAAAATTGCATAAAAACGAGGAGAACAGTAATGGAAAAAACAATGGACAAAATTATTGCTCTGGCGAAAGCAAGAGGCTTTGTTTACCCGGGCTCTGAAATCTATGGCGGTCTTGCGAATACATGGGACTACGGCAACCTGGGTGTTGAACTGAAAAATAACGTAAAACGTGCATGGTGGCAGAAATTTATCCAGGAATCTCCATACAACGTAGGTGTTGACTGTGCGATTCTTATGAATCCACAGACATGGGTAGCCTCCGGACATCTGGGAAGCTTTTCCGATCCTCTGATGGACTGTAAGGAATGCCACGAGCGTTTCCGTGCAGATAAGATCATTGAGGACTTCAGCCAGGAGAACGGCATTGAACTGGAGAGCTCTGTAGACGGATGGTCACAGGAAGAGATGATGAACTTCATCAAAGATCACAACGTACCATGCCCGACCTGTGGCAAACATAACTTCACAGATATCCGTCAGTTCAACCTGATGTTCAAAACATTCCAGGGTGTTACAGAAGATGCGAAAAACACTGTATATTTAAGACCTGAAACAGCACAGGGTATTTTTGTTAACTTTAAGAATGTTCAGAGAACATCCCGTAAGAAGATTCCGTTTGGTATCGGCCAGATCGGTAAATCTTTCCGTAATGAGATCACACCTGGTAACTTCACATTCCGTACACGTGAGTTCGAGCAGATGGAACTTGAGTTCTTCTGTGAACCGGATACAGACCTTGAGTGGTTTGCATACTGGAAGAGCTTCTGTCTGAACTGGTTACATTCTCTTGGTCTTAAAGATGAAGAGGTTCGTTATCGTGACCATGATGCAGAAGAGTTAAGCTTCTACAGCAAGGCAACTACAGACGTAGAGTTTCTGTTCCCATTTGGTTGGGGCGAACTGTGGGGAATTGCTGACAGAACAGATTATGACCTGACACAGCATCAGAATGTATCCGGACAGGATCTGACATATTTTGATGATGAGAAGAAACAGAAATATATCCCATATGTAATCGAGCCGTCACTGGGAGCTGACCGTGTGGTACTTGCATTCCTGTGCAGCGCATATGATGAGGAAGTTCTGGATGCAGAGAAGAATGATGTTCGTACAGTTCTTCATTTCCATCCGGCACTTGCACCTGTTAAGATCGGTGTACTTCCGCTTTCAAAGAAACTCAACGAAGGTGCAGAGAAGATTTACCAGCAGTTAAGCAAGAAATACAACTGCGAATATGATGACCGTGGAAACATCGGTAAACGTTACAGAAGACAGGATGAGATTGGTACTCCGTTCTGTGTAACATACGATTTCGAATCTGAGAACGATGGAGCAGTTACTATCCGTGACCGTGACACAATGGAGCAGGTTCGTGTGAAGATTGATGAGCTGGATGCATATTTTGCAGATAAATTTACATTCTGATCAGATCAGACAGTGAGGCGGATTATGAATATCCGTAATAAAGGATAAATACAGCAAGGGAGCTGTTCATGGAATTAACCTGGACAGCTCCTTTTTCCTATATTTTACGCTTTGACGGTATGAATTTGATACAATTTTAACTTTTTACTTGTTTAATGCTTTAAAATTTTGTATAATGAAAAACAATAAAGTCAGAAAACTACAGCAATTAAAAAAATAATACAGTATTTTTGATTGCTGTAAATAAAAAGGAGGAAACGAAATGACAGAAAAGAAAAAGAATGGCGGAGCATTGCTCGGCGCAGCCTTCCTCATGGCGACTTCAGCCATCGGACCTGGATTCCTGACACAGACTTCCACATTTACAGGACAGTATCAGGCGAGTTTTGGTTTTGTAATCCTTGTTTCTGTAATCCTTGCAGCAGTGGCACAGCTGAATATCTGGCGTGTGCTTTGTGTAACAGGGCTTCATGGACAGGAAGTGGCCAACAAACTTCTTCCGGGACTTGGATATCTGGTGTCTGTACTGATTGTATTCGGCGGTTTGGTATTTAACATCGGAAATGTTGGTGGAGGAGCTCTTGGGTTCAATACTTTACTTGGAATTCCAACTAAAGTTGGTTACATACTTGCCGGAGCACTTGCAATTGCAGTATTCCTGTTCAAGAATGCAAAGAATGCCATGGATACCATTACCAAAGTTCTTGGTGCAGCGATGATCATCGTAATTTTTATTGTGATCATTATCGTAAAACCACCGGTAGGAAGTGCCATCAAGAACACATTTGTACCGTCTGAGGGTGTTACAAATCTGATTCCTGCCATCCTGACACTGCTTGGTGGAACAGTTGGCGGATACATCACATTCTCAGGAGCACACCGTCTGATCGATGCAGGTATCACAGGAGAGAAGAATTTAAAAGAGATCAACAAGAGCTCTGTTATGGGTATGATCATTGCAGCAGTTGTTCGTATTTTCCTTTTCCTTGCAGTTCTCGGTGTTGTTGTAAAAGGTGTGACACTTGATGCTTCCAACCCTGCAGCAGATGCATTCAGACAGGGCGCAGGAGAGATCGGTTACCGTTTCGCAGGTCTGGTTCTTCTGTGTGCGGCTATCACATCCATTATCGGGGCTGCCTATACTTCTGTTTCATTCCTGAAGACCTTCAACAAAAAGATCGAAGAGAACGAAAACAAAGTGATCATTGTATTTATTGTAATCTCTACAGCAATTATGTTTATTCTGGGAAATCCGGCAGTTCTGCTGGTACTTGCAGGTGCTGTAAACGGTCTGATCCTTCCGATCACCCTTGCTATCTGCCTCATCGCATCTCAGAAGAAATCTATTATGGGAGAGAGCTATCGTCATCCAAAGATTCTGCTGATCCTTGGAATCGTAGTAGTTATCCTTACTGCTTACCTTGGTGTGAATACCTTTATTTCTCAGCTCGGTAAGTTACTGTAAGCAAGTAATTAAGAACAGGCTGCCGTCACATGACAGCGGCTGGCTTTCAGAAAAGGTGTGATCTTCCAGGTTACACCTTTTTGTGTAGAAAAAAGATAAGGAGTAAGATTATGCCGGATATCAGAATACTGACAGAAGGAGATTCTTCTGTTCTGGTTGAATTTGGCAGAGAGATCAATCCGGAGATCAACCGTAAGATCACTGCCACTGTACAGCTTATGAGAGAACAGCATATTGAAGGTGTGGTAGATGTCATACCAGCGTTCTGCTCGTTGCTGGTCAATTATGATCCCCGTGTAATTTCCTATGACGATCTGAAAACGAGACTGGAACATCTGGTCAGAATGGACGTTAAGGCAGGGGAAGAGAAAAAGAAAATTTATGAAATCCCAGTGTGTTATGGTGGAGAATATGGGCCTGATATTGAAAACATCGCAGAACATGCAGGCTTGTCAGTGGAGGAAGTCATTAAGATTCACTCTTCCAGAGATTATCTGATCTATATGCTTGGCTTCCTGCCGGGATTTTGCTACCTGGGCGGTCTGGATGAGAGAATTCATACGCCGAGACTTGCCAATCCAAGAATTAAGATAAATGCCGGAAGTGTAGGAATCGGCGGCTCCCAGACGGGCATTTATCCCCTTGATTCTCCGGGAGGATGGCAGTTAATGGGAATGACTCCTGTGAAGACTTATGATCCGGAGAGGGAAGTACCGATTCTAGTGGAGGCAGGAGATTATATCCGTTTTGTACCGATTGATGAGGAAGAATATAAACGGATCAAAGAATTAGTAGAACGTGGGGAATACCAGTGCATCGTTCATGAAGGAGAGGTGTAAGATGGGAATTCGTATATTAAAGGGCGGTATGATGACAACTGTACAGGATCTGGGAAGGACCGGTTATCAGAGTCAGGGATTCAGTGTGGCAGGTGTTATGGATGTCCGTTCATTTAAAATTGCCAACCTTCTTCTGGACAATCCGGAGAATGAGGCAGTTCTTGAGATTACTCTGATTGGTCCTACTCTTGAATTTACATCAGCTACGATCATTGCCATTACAGGGGGTGACTTCCAGCCGACTATCAACGGAGAGCCTGCACCGATGTATACAGCACTTTATATGAATAAAGGGGATGTTCTGAAATTCGGAAGTGCAAGAACAGGAAGCAGAGCGTATATTGCATTTTCCAGTTACCTGGATATTCCGGTAGTGATGGGAAGCCGCTGTACAAATTTAAAGAGCAAGCTTGGGGGATTCAAGGGAAGAAAACTGCAGGCAGGAGATTATATCGGATTTCGTATCAAGAGACGTTACCTGCCGTTTTTCCTTTCCAGGAAACTGGATATTGATGAATATGATCAGACAGAGGCAACATTGCGTGTAGTTATGGGGCCACAGGATAGAATGTTCAGCAGGCAGGGAATCGATACTTTCCTTCACAGTGAATATACGGTAACCAGTGATTTTGACCGTATGGGCTGCAGATTGGAAGGACCGTTTATCGCACCAAAGGAAACATCAGATATTATTTCCGATGGTATTGCATTTGGAGCTATTCAGGTACCGTCACATGGTAAGCCGATCATTCTGCTGGCGGATCGCCAGACTACAGGAGGATATGCAAAGATTGCCACAGTGGCCAGTGTGGATATTCCGAAACTGGTGCAGAGAAAGACTGACCATAAGATCCATTTCAAAGCGATCACAGTGCAGGAAGCACAGAAACTGTATCTGGATGAGATGAAGGAGCTGGATGGCTTAAGAAAGATCATTCATCAGCCCTGTAAAGAGGTTCTGGACTGCCGTCTGGTTGCCAAGAGACTTCGCAAGCTGTTTGAAGAATAAAGAATCTGCCGGGAAAACAGTAAGCCCCGGAGAACCCAAATCGTATAAATGAGACAAAAATGGTAAATAAATTTACATGAGTCAGAAGAGAAAGGAGTACTTCATGGATTTAGAGAAGATTGAAGGATTAGTAAAAATTATTGAGGAGTCCTCCCTCAATGAATTCACATACAAGGACAAAGATGTAAAGATCACAATGAGTAAACTGGATCACCCGCCTGTAGTGGCAGCAGGAGTACCGGTAGCAGCACCTGCACCGGCAGTGGTAAACACATCTGTGGAAGCAGCAGAGGAAGAGGATGATACCTTATTTATCACTTCCCCGATCGTAGGAACTTTTTATTCCGCTGCAGCACCGGATGTACCTGCATTTGTGAAAGTAGGCGACCAGGTAAAAGCAGGTCAGACTGTCTGCATTCTGGAAGCTATGAAATTGATGAATGAGATTCAGAGTGATTATGACTGCGAGATCGAGGCAGTATTAGTAAGCAATGAACAGAAAGTAGAATACGGACAGCCGCTGTTTCGTGTAAAGAAACTGTAGGAGACAAAGGAGGCAGTACGATTGTTTAATAAAATTCTGATTGCCAATCGTGGTGAGATCGCAGTGCGTATCATCCGCGCCTGCAGAAACATGGGAATCCGCAGTGTGGCAGTGTATTCCAAAGAAGATGCAAAGAGCCTTCATGTACAGCTTGCTGACCAGCGTATCTGTATTGGTGAAGGTCCTGCACGTAACAGTTATCTGAATATGGACCGTATCATAGCAGCAGCCGAGAATATGGGTGCAGACGCCATCCATCCTGGATTCGGATTTCTTTCCGAGAACAGTGATTTTGTTCGCAAGTGCCAGGAAAACGGTATTACTTTTATCGGACCAGATGCAGATGTTATTGATAAAATGGGAAATAAATCCCATGCAAGAAAGACTATGATGGATGCCGGTGTTCCGGTCGTTCCGGGAACAAAGGAACCAGTATATGATGCTGAAACAGGCAAGAAACTGGCAGATGAGATCGGATATCCGGTTATGATCAAAGCTTCTTCAGGAGGCGGCGGTAAGGGTATGCGCGTAGCTGCAAATGAGGATGAATTTGAGTTCCAGTTTAACATGGCACAGAGAGAATCTGCCAATGCATTCGGTGATGACACCATGTACATTGAGCGTTTCGTAGAGAATCCACGTCATGTAGAGATCCAGATCATGGCAGACAGCCATGGAAATGTAGTTGCTCTTGGAGAGCGTGACTGTTCTGTGCAGAGAAATCATCAGAAGCTGATCGAAGAATCTCCGTCACCGGCTATTGATGATGCAACACGTAAGAAAATGAATGAGTATGCAGTTCTTGCTGCGAAAACAGTAGGTTATACAAATGCGGGAACTATCGAGTTTATCGTGGACCCTAGGGGCAATTTCTATTTCATGGAAATGAACACCAGAATTCAGGTAGAGCATGGTGTTACAGAAATGGTAACAGGTACAGATCTGATCATTGAGCAGATTCGTGTGGCAATGGGAGAGGAATTAAGTTTTAAGCAGGAAGATGTTCAGATTAAAGGACATGCAATTGAATGCCGTATCAATGCTGAAATTCCGGAGAAAAACTTTATGCCAAGTCCTGGCGTGGTACAGCATATGCATCTTCCAGCCGGAAATGGTGTTCGTGTGGATACCGGACTTTACACAGGATATAAGATTCCATCAGAGTACGACTCTATGATCGCGAAAGTGATCGTCCATGCACCGGACAGAGATGCAGCACTTCAGAAAATGCGTTCAGCCCTGGATGAGATGGTGATCATGGGTGTGGAAACAAACCTTGATTTCCAGTATCAGATCATGAAAAATCCTGTATTCTGTGAAGGAAAAGCAGATACTGGATTCATTGAGAATGTGTTGAAGATCAAATAAAGATAAAGGAGTTGCAAAAGATAATATGTATACAGTAGATTTAAATAGTGACCTTGGCGAGAGCTTCGGCCGTTATACCATTGGAAATGATGATAAGATCATTCCATTAATTTCATCTGCAAACGTAGCTTGCGGCTATCATGCATCTGATCCTGTAGTAATGGGAAACACCATTGGAATGGCAAAGGAGGCAGGCATCCGTGTAGGCGCACATCCTGGATTCCCGGATCTTATGGGATTTGGAAGAAGAAATATGAACGTAACACCAGCAGAAGCCAAGGCATATGTGCTTTATCAGCTGGGTGCACTGGATGCATTCTGCAGAGTGAACGGCGTAAAGATGCAGCATGTGAAACCTCACGGCGCACTTTACAATATGGCAGCGAAAGATTATGCACTGTCCACAGCAATCTGTGAAGCAATCAAAGAATTTGACAGTAACCTGATCGTTCTTGCATTATCTGGCGGACAGCTGGCAAAAGCAGCTCAGGATATGGGACTTCGTACAGCAATGGAAGTATTTGCTGATCGTGGTTATGAGGAGGACGGAACTCTGGTAGACAGACGTAAAGAAGGTGCCATGATCACTGATGAAAATGAAGCTATTGCCCGTGTCATTCGTATGGTAAAAGAGAAAAAGGTTACAGCAGTAACAGGTAAGGACATCCCGATCCAGGCAGATTCCATCTGTGTTCATGGGGATGGAGCCAAAGCTCTGGCATTTGTAGAAAAGATCAGAGAAGCTTTCGAAAAAGAAGGAATACAGATCAGACCGCTGGATGAATTTGTGAAATAATAAAAGTTATCTGATATTATTCTGTTTGCTGAATAATATTTAAAGTAAAAAAGATAGTGTCTGTAATGAAAATCATTGCATACACTATCTTTTTTCACAGTTAAAATCTATAAGCGATTTTACGTAAATGGCTCTGGAAAATAAAATCAGTATATTAGAAATCGAGTTCTTTCAGATAACGTCCCAGTGCGTCCTGCCAGGTTGGAAGAGGAGTGAAGCCATTGGCTGTCAGTTTACTTTTATCCAGGCGGCTGTTGAATGGTCTGGCAGCTTTGGAAACTCCATATTCAGCGGTTGTGACAGAGTTAACAGTCATATTTTCCGGGAGATATTCTGGATGTCCCATGGCAGCAGCCTGACGGAAGATCTCTTTGGTGAAATCATACCAGCTGATGTAGCCACCTTCATTGGTTGCATGATAGTAACCGTATTTCTCTGTCTCGATCATATCTACCAGAAGTCTGGCCAGATCATAGGTATAGGTTGGAGTACCAATCTGGTCATTTACTACGGAAAGAGTATCGTGTGTTTTTCCAAGATTGATCATGGTTTTAATAAAGTTTTTGCCGTTTTTACCAAATACCCATGCGATACGAACGATAAAGAACTTATCTACAGTGCCGGATACAGCGAGCTCGCCATCCAGCTTTGTCTGTCCATAAACATTTAAAGGTTTGTAATCCTTGCAATCAGGTTCCCATGGAGTGGTTCCCTGGCCATCGAATACATAGTCTGTGGAAAGGTACAGCATTTTGATATCAAGCTCTTTGCAGACGTCAGCGATATTCTGAGTTCCGGTTACGTTTACCAGACGAACTTTCGGCTGATTTTCTTCATCTTCGGCAGCATCTACAGCTGTCCATGCAGCACAGTGGATCACTGCATCAACATTGGCTTCTTTAATGACTTTTTCTACAGAAGTTTTATCTGTGATATCCATCTGTACATAAGGCATTGTGGTAACAGCAGTGCCGTCCGCGATTCCGCTGTAGGAAGGAGCAATGTCGCTTCCTACACCTTCATAACCACGTTTTGCAAGTTCATTCATAACATCATGTCCAAGCTGACCGCCTACACCTGTTACAAAAACTCTCATAATTTATGCCTCCCCGCGGTGTGCGTACATTTTCTCATAGTAGTTCTGGTATTCACCGGAGATGATAGTTTCCCACCATTCTTTGTTATCCAGATACCATTTGATGGTCTTCTTGATACCGTCTGCGAATTTCGTTTCCGGTAACCAGCCAAGTTCGTTGTGAATCTTGGTCGGGTCGATGGCATAACGCATATCATGGCCCTTACGGTCAGCTACGTATGTGATCAGTCTTTCCGGTTTGCCAAGTTCTTTACAGATGATCTTAACGATATCAATGTTTTTCATTTCGTTGTGTCCGCCTACATTGTAAACTTCTCCGACGCGTCCTTTGTGGATGATCAGGTCGATGGCACGACAGTGATCTTCTACGTACAGCCAGTCACGAACATTCTCACCCTTTCCATAAACAGGAAGCGGTTTGTCATTTAATGCATTGGCGATCATTAACGGGATCAGTTTTTCCGGGAAATGATATGGGCCGTAGTTGTTGGAGCAGCGGCTGATGGATACAGGGAGTCCATAAGTTCTGTGGTAAGCAAGTACCAGAAGGTCTGCAGAAGCTTTGGAAGAACTGTAAGGGCTGCTTGTGTGGATCGGAGTTTCCTCTGTGAAGAACAGGTCAGGTCTGTCTAATGGAAGATCTCCGTAAACTTCGTCAGTGGATACCTGATGATAACGTTTGATTCCGTATTTACGGCATGCATCCATAAGAACTGCAGT
>CAKRVX010000061.1 GCA_934409175.1 uncultured Blautia sp. | reverse complement strand
TTTATAAAATATAACAACTGTTGCATCCAAAAACAAAAGGACGCATGAAAAAACTTTCGTTTTTTCACACGCCCTTCAGGTGACAGCGTCAATGGCTGAAGAAGAATCCGAATCAGATTCCTTTTCGCCTTCGATAATAACTTTGTTGGGAAGGCAGATGATCGTACCTCCTTTTTCATCGATTGCAGGCTGTTTCAGGCAAAAATGATCCGGACAGGTAGCTTCGATCATACGTACCTGACCATTTTTGATTTCACAGACATTTGTATCATTAATGGAAATAGTCTGATTTTTACTGAGAGAATAGGTCCCATATTTCTGACCATTTACTGTAATAGTAATGCTGCCGTAATTTCCCTTGTAAAAAAAGGAAATTATAATCCATAAAATTGCTGCCAGGATCAGAATTGAACCAATAAACAGAATTTCTTTTTTCTTCAAAGAAATATCCTCCTGTTTTCTGTATATTTGTGTATTATGATAACATGAAAAAAAGAGAAAGGCAACCTGACGGATGTAAAGTAATACTGGAACTTATTCTGGATTTGTGATATGGTTGAATCAGTAAATACCAAGGTAAGGAGTGCTTTTATGGGAGAATATATAATGGCGCTGGATGCGGGGACAACCAGTAATCGATGCATTTTGTTTAACGAGAAAGGAGAACGTTGCAGCGTAGCGCAGCGGGAATTTACACAATATTTTCCGAAGCCCGGATGGGTAGAGCATGATGCAGATGAAATCTGGGCCAGTATGCTTGGAGTAGCTGTGGAAGCTATGACAAAAATTGGAGCAGAAGCTGGTCAGATTGCAGCTATCGGAATTACTAATCAAAGAGAAACAGCTATTGTATGGGACAAAAATACAGGAGAACCTGTATATCATGCGATTGTATGGCAATGCAGACGTACTTCGGAGTACTGTGACTTTTTAAAAGCGAAAGGTCTCACTGAAAAATTTCGCAAAAAAACAGGCCTGGTGATTGATGCGTATTTTTCTGCTACAAAGATCCGCTGGATATTGGATCATGTGCCGGGGGCGAGAGAAAAGGCCCAAAAAGGAGAACTGCTATTTGGCACTGTAGAAACCTGGTTGATCTGGAAACTTACAAAGGGAGCCGTACATGTGACGGATTACTCTAATGCCTCCAGAACCATGTTATTTAATATCAATACATTGGAATGGGATCAGGAGATATTGGATGAATTGGAAATACCTGTATCCATGCTTCCCAAAGCAATGCCGTCCAGCTGTATTTATGGTAAAGCAGATGCGTCTTTTTTTGGAAAAGCGATTCCCATCGCAGGGGCAGCAGGAGATCAGCAGGCAGCATTGTTCGGTCAGACCTGTTTTATGGCCGGTGAAGCTAAAAATACATATGGAACAGGGTGCTTCCTGCTTATGAATACCGGGGATAAGCCAGTATTTTCCGAAAATGGACTAGTTACCACTATTGCATGGGGAATGAACGGAAAGGTAACTTATGCTCTGGAAGGATCTATTTTTGTAGCTGGTGCTGCAATCCAGTGGCTGAGAGATGAACTTCGTCTCATTGACTCTTCTGAAGATTCAGAATATATGGCCAATAAAGTTTCCGATACTCATGGATGTTATGTAGTGCCTGCATTTACAGGACTTGGTGCTCCGCACTGGGATCAATATGCTCGTGGCACGATTGTAGGTATTACCAGAGGTGTAAACAAATATCATATTATTCGTGCTACACTGGAATCTATCGCATATCAGGTAAATGATGTTTTAAATGCAATGAAGGCAGATTCAGGAATTGATCTGGCTGCTTTGAAAGTAGATGGTGGAGCCAGCGCCAATAATTTTCTGATGCAGACTCAGGCTGATATTATCAATGCACCTGTAAATCGGCCTTGTTGTGTAGAAACTACAGCTATGGGGGCAGCATATCTGGCAGGACTGGCTGTAGGGTATTGGAAAACTAAAGAAGAGGTTCTGAAAAACTGGTCTATTGACCAGACGTTTTATCCGTCAGTGACAGATGAAATCCGACAGAAAAAGATCAGTGGATGGAATCGGGCAGTAAAATATTCATATGGCTGGGCAAAAGAAGAGTAAATGTATATCACGAATTGTATTGTTGATTGATGAGCCAATATCCAACATTTTATCAGTATACCAAAATAATTTTCTGTATCTTGACAATCAGATATATATGGTGGTACGGTAATACAGTAATTCGGCGGAGGTGCCGGATAGTTATAAAATCTAACTACATAAAGAATATTGAGGTGCGAAAAATGCAGGAAATGAAACCGATCAAAGAAGGTAAAGTACGTGAGATTTATGACAACGGAGACAGCCTGATCATGGTTGCTACAGACCGTATCAGCTGTTTTGATGTGATTCTGAATAATCAGGTGACCAAAAAAGGTACAGTTCTGACTCAGATGTCCAAGTTCTGGTTTGATCTGACAGAAGACATTCTTCCAAATCATATGATTTCTGTAGATGTAAAGGACATGCCGGAATTTTTCCAGCAGGAGAAATTTGACGGAAACAGTATGATGTGCCGTAAGCTTCAGATGCTTCCAATCGAATGTATTGTTCGTGGATATATCACAGGAAGTGGATGGGCTAGCTATCAAGAAACAGGTAAGGTCTGCGGCATTGAACTTCCGGAAGGCCTGAAAGAATCAGACAAACTTCCTGAGCCAATCTATACGCCATCTACCAAAGCAGAGATCGGTGATCACGATGAGAATATTTCCTATGAACAGAGTATTGCTCATCTTGAGAAATATTTCCCTGGCAGAGGAGAGGAATTAGCAGCAAAACTTCGTGATAATACTATTGCCCTTTATAAAAAATGTGCAGAATATGCATTGAGTAAGGGTATCATCATTGCAGATACTAAATTTGAATTTGGCCTTGATGAAGAAGGTAACATGGTTATTGGTGATGAAATGCTTACACCGGACAGTTCACGTTTCTGGCCGGCAGAAGGTTATGAACCAGGGCACGGTCAGCCATCTTTTGACAAACAGTTTGCCCGCGACTGGCTGAAAGCTAATCCGGACAATAACTGGACTCTTCCTCAGGATATTGTGGATAAGACAATTGAAAAATATCTTCAGAGCTATGAAATGCTTACAGGTAAAAAACTGGGCGAATAATTTAGCGAAGAACGCATAGAAAATATTAATATATTGAAATACTGCTATGGTTATGCCATAGCAGTATTTTTGTCGTTCTTTATTTTGTATTATAGGCAATATGAATCAATCTGCTTTCATGATCAAAGAAAGACAATTAACTGATTTTTCAGGTTATAAGCAGATAGCGAATGCGGATTGTGAATATCCGCTTTAATGTTAAGAAGGAGAAGAAAGAAATGAAAAAAGTACGTATATTAGCAAATACTGTAATTTTAATACTGGTTTTGACAGTATTTGCATATCATATAAAAAATCCGTCTGAAATTCAGGCATCAGAAATAACGATGACCATAACACCGCCCCCCTCAGAAAATCCACAGCCAGCGATATCACCGGTTCCTGTAAGGGAATTGAAAATAAAAGGGTCCAAAATTTATTACTATTACAAAGGGAAAATGGCTAAAAGCAGCTGGAAAAGATATGAAGGTTATAAATACTATTTCAGTTCCAAAGGATATGCCTGTACAGGCGGCGCACGCATTGATAATAAAACATATGTATTTGATCAAAATGGACATCTTCTTGAAAAACAAAAAAACCATATGCGAACAATTCTTGGAAAAAAATATTATATCATATCTGATTCCGGACGGGCAGCTACCGGTTACTTCATCTATAAAAACAGATTATACTATGCTGATTCCACAGGCAGATGTTATCAAAATCGCAGCAGAGAAAATGGCCAGTTGAAATTTACTTCCAGTGGTGCAGCAGTAAATGATGTAAATGCGCAGGTGAAAATGTGGGCAATGAGAACTGTCGCATCTGTTACCAAACCAAATATGAAACAAAGACAGAAATTATATGCTTGCTGGAAATATCTTGTAAATGCAAATAATTATTCATATGGTGGTCCGGATCCCAACCAGAAAAAAGCGGACTGGCAGAGAACAACTGTTTTGAGAATGATAAGAACTAACGTTGGAAACTGTTTTGGATTTTCCTGCACATTTTCTGCACTGGCCAGGGAACTGGGTTATAAACCTTACCTGATCATGGGAAGGGTGCCTGGAACAAGAGATGGAGCAGCAGATGGTCTTACAAGTCACTGCTGGGTTCGGATCAATGGACTTTATTATGATCCGGAAGCTGACTGGGCCGGATGGATGCAAGGAGTATTTGCTTACAGCTATTATCCGACCAGCAGATGTCAGATTCTTAAAATAACACCATATTATCAATAACAGTATAAAATGTTACAAATTATATAGAAAAAAAGAGTTCATTTTGTTATAATAAACTATAGAAATATTTTAGATAAGAAGGAGAAAATCAATATGAAAAAAATGAAACTGCTGATAGGAATTATGGCATCAGCATTAATGTTTACAGTTCCCGTATCTGCAAAGGCATCTGAAGTTCCTGCAATTGAATCTTCATACAGCAGTGAGATTCCGACTTCTTCAGCACAGGCGGCTACATTGAACGGACTTGTTGTAAATGGAAATAGGATATCCTATTATTCCAAAGGTCAGAAAGTGAAGAACTGCTGGAAGAAATGTAATGGTTACAGATATTATTTTAATCAGAAAGGATATGCAGTCAGAGGCGGCAATAAAATCGGTGGTAAAGTTTATGTATTTGATGAAAATGCACGCCAGATTAATAATAAGACCAATCGTATGGTAACAGTAGGATCTGACCTCTATTATATTACAAATCAATATGGTCGTCCTGCTACCGGTTACTTTATTTATAAAAATAATCTGTACTATGCAAATTCTAAGGGAAAATGTTACCGCAATAAAAGCAGAGAATATGGTCAGCTTCAGTTTGGCTCTAATGGAAAGGCAAAGAGAAATTATGATGCACTGCTGAAAATGAAAGTAATGTCTATTGTGTCACGTATTACAAATTCCAATATGTCCCAGAGCCAGAAATTAAGAGCATGCTGGAATTATGTTGTAAATAATTTTTCCTATGGCGGACCTGATCCTAATCTGAATTCCAAGGGCTGGGCAAGAAGTGAAGCATTAAGAATGCTTAATACCGGTTATGGAAACTGTTACGGATTCTCCTGTACATTTGGTGCTCTTGCCAGAGAGATAGGTTATTCTCCGTATATGATGTGTGGAAGAGTACCTGGTTCCAGAGATGGAGCGTCAGATGGATATACCCGTCATTGCTGGGTTCGTATCAACGGACTGTATTATGATCCGGAAGCACAGTATGCCGGATGGATGAGAGGGGTATATGGATACAGCTATTATCCAATCAGTCATCAGATTCAGAAAGTTGTGTCTTTTAACAATCATTGAGTAAAAATATCCACACATTATGATTGCACCGATAAGGAGTGGTTACATGACCAGGATTGCTGTGATCGGTATTATTGTAGAAGAAAGGGACTCTGTAGAACAGTTGAACCGGATTTTACATGAATACAGTCAATATATTATAGGCAGAATGGGAATACCGTACAGACAGCGTGGTGTCAGTATTATCAGTGTGGCAGTAGATGCCCCAGAGAATGAAACCAATGCGCTTACAGGTAAAATTGGCAGATTAAAAGGTATTTCTGCGAAAACAGTATATTCAGTTAAACGCTGATTCCTTATCTTAGAGGGAGAAAAAGATATTGTCAGATATAAAAATGATAAAAAATATTCTGAATACAGGATTCATTTCCAGAAAAGATCTTGAAGAAGTACTGAGTACAGAGGATGAATCTTTTATCCAGGAATTACATAGACAGGCAAGAGAAACTGCCCGAAACTATTACGGTAATCAGATTTATATCCGTGGTCTTATTGAATTTACCAATTATTGCAGGAATAACTGCTATTATTGCGGAATACGCTGTGCGAACAAAAAAGCACAGCGATACCGCCTTACAACAGAACAGATTATGGAATGTTGTGAAACGGGATGGAATCTGGGATTCCGGACATTCGTTCTGCAGGGTGGGGAAGATCCCTGGTACACGGATGAAAAAATCTGTCAGATTGTTCAGAAAATCAAAGAAAAATATCCAGACTGTGCGGTAACTTTATCTATTGGAGAAAAAAGCAGAGAGAGTTATGAAGCCTATTTTAAGGCAGGGGCAGACAGATATCTTCTAAGACATGAAACTGCAGATGAAGAACATTACCGGAGACTCCATCCAAAAGAAATGTCTCTTTTTCACAGAAAAAAATGTCTGAAAATTCTGAAAAATATAGGATATCAAACAGGTTGCGGATTTATGGTGGGGTCACCAGGACAGACACTGGATACTTTATATGAAGATTTGATGTTTATAAAAGAATTGGAGCCTCAGATGGTAGGGATTGGTCCTTTTATTCCTCATCAGGATACTCCTTTTGCAGGAGAACCTGCGGGAACTCTCGAAATGACGTTGAGACTTTTATCTCTGATCCGGCTCATTCACCCAAGAGTACTTTTGCCTGCTACGACGGCACTAGGTACGATTCATCCCAAAGGAAGAGAAAAGGGTATTCTGGCAGGAGCCAATGTTGTTATGCCTAATTTATCGCCGATGAATGTCAGAGATAAATATAAACTGTACGATAATAAAATCTGTACCGGCGACGAAGCCGCTGAATGCAAATCCTGTATGTCAGCCCGTATGAAGAGCATCGGTTATGAAGTAGTGACAAATAGAGGCGATTACAAAAAAGACTGAATAATATTTGAAACTATCTGAAATAACTTGAGCGTCCGTAAAAAACGGAATAAAACAAAAACTGAATATGGAAAACAAAAAACTAATCGGAAAGCAGTTTCTGGCTGAATCAGAAACTTCTGACCGAAAAGAAAGGAAGCAAATCTATGTATAATCCCAAATCATTAAAAGCAGAGGAATTCATTTCCGACGAAGAAATCAGAGAGACTCTGGCGTACGCAGATGAAAACAAAGAGAATGTGGAACTGATCGATCAGATTCTTGCAAAGGCAAAAGAGTGTAAAGGTCTCACACATCGGGAAGCCTCTGTACTTCTTGCCTGTCCAATTCCTGAGAAAATCCAGGAAATGTACGATCTTGCAGCAGAGATTAAGAAAGAATTCTATGGAAACAGAATCGTCCTTTTTGCTCCACTGTATCTGTCAAATTATTGTGTAAATGGTTGTGTTTATTGTCCATATCATAAAAAAAATCAGCATATTGCCCGCAAAAAACTTACTCAGGAAGAAATTGTAAAGGAAGTAACTGCTCTGCAGGACATGGGGCATAAACGACTTGCCATTGAAGCAGGAGAAGACCCTGTCAACAATCCAATTGAATACATTCTGGAATGCATTAAGACCATTTACAGCATCAAGCATAAAAACGGTGCCATCCGTCGTGTAAATGTAAATATTGCAGCTACTACAGTAGAAAATTATGCGAAATTAAAAGAAGCCGGAATCGGAACTTATATTCTTTTTCAGGAAACTTATCATAAAGAAAGTTATGAAGCACTTCACCCTACAGGACCGAAGCACAATTATGCATATCATACAGAAGCAATGGACCGTGCAATGGAAGGTGGTATTGATGATGTAGGTCTTGGTGTACTGTTTGGACTGGAAATGTACAGATATGAATTTGCCGGACTCCTTATGCATGCAGAACATCTGGAAGCTGTTCATGGAGTCGGCCCGCATACGATCAGTGTGCCACGTATCAAACACGCTGATGACATAGATCCGTCCGCATTTGATAACAGTATCAGTGATGATATTTTTGCAAAGATCTGTGCATTGATCCGTATCGCTGTACCATATACAGGCATGATCATTTCCACAAGAGAGAGCAAAGCAGTTCGTGAAAAAGTTCTTCCTCTGGGTGTATCACAGATCAGTGGGGGTTCCAGAACTACAGTGGGCGGTTATGATAAACCGGAAACAGAAGATGATGTTACTTCAGCGCAGTTCGATGTCAGTGACCAGCGTACACTGGATGAGATTGTAAACTGGCTGATGGGAAGAGGGGATATTCCAAGTTTCTGTACTGCATGCTACAGAGCAGGAAGAACAGGAGACCGTTTTATGTCTTTATGTAAGAGTAAACAGATTTCCAACTGCTGTCATCCGAATGCACTCATGACATTAATGGAATATCTGCAGGACTACGCAAGTCCTGAGACAAAGCAGACAGGTCTGGCACTGATCGAGAAAGAACTTCAAAATATTCCAAATGAAAAAGTAAGAGAGATTACCCGTGAACACTTGCAGGACATTATAAATGGACAGAGAGATTTCCGTTTTTAATCCATAATAAAAAGAAAGGAAAAGGCCTTATGACAGTGACATTAAATGAAACACCTGCTGGGAATCGTCTGCATATTGGCATTTTCGGGAAGACAAACAGCGGAAAATCGTCTTTTATCAATGCTTTTTCCGGTCAGAAAGTATCTATTGTAGCGGATGTTGCGGGAACGACCACAGATCCGGTATATAAACCCATGGAAATATATCCACTGGGTCCATGTATATTGATTGATACTGCAGGATTTTCTGATGACGGAGAGCTTGGAACTCTGCGTCTGGAAAAAACAAAACTGGCAGCAGAAAAAACAGAAGTGGGAATTATCCTTTTTTCGGAAAAAGATATGAAAGAGGAATTAAAGTGGTTTCAGTATTTTAAAGAAAAAAATACTCCTGTGATTCCTGTGCTGAGTAAAATGGATTTACGTAAATCTGAGGAAAATGATTTTCTTATTTCGAAGATTCAAAAAGAAACAGGAACAGAACCATGTTGTATAAGCTCCGTAACAGGAAATGGTATCCCGGAAATAAAAGAAAGGCTGGCAAGATGCATACCTGAAGGATATGGAAATCGCATGATTACAGGAAATCTGGTATCATCAGGTGATCTGGTCCTTCTTGTAATGCCACAGGATATTCAGGCCCCTAAGGGACGTCTGATTCTTCCACAGGTTCAGACGCTGAGAGAGTTGCTGGACAAAAAGTGTCTGGTTATGAGTGTCACAACAGACCAGTTTACCAATGTCCTTAAAACTCTGGCGATACCACCAAAACTGATCATCACAGATTCTCAGGTATTTTCTTACGTATATGAAAAGAAACCTGAGGCCAGTATGCTGACTTCTTTTTCTGTACTTTTTGCAGCGTATAAAGGCGATATCCATTATTATGTAGAAGGAGCTAAAGCGTTAGATTCTCTGAATGGTGATTCGAAAGTATTAATTGCTGAATGCTGTACCCATGCTCCTCTCAGAGAGGATATAGGAAGAGAAAAACTTCCTCGTATGTTAAAAAAACGGTTTGGGGATAATCTGACTGTTAACATTGCAAGCGGAACAGATTTTCCGGAGGATCTTACAGATTATGACCTGGTCATTCAGTGCGGGGCATGTATGTTTAACCGCAAATATGTTATGTATCGAATAGACAGGGCTAGACAACAACAGGTTCCAATGACAAATTACGGAGTGGCAATTGCTCATTTGTGTGGAATTCTTCCGAATATAGAACTCCCTGAATAGGATAACAGAATATTAAAACAAGAAATCTCCTCAGAATGATAAGTCTGAAGACTATGATCATCCTGAGGGGATTTTTGTTTTTGTGAATAATGGTATTGACAATTTATATATGTTAGTTTATACTAACTTATAGTTAGCGAATAACAACTTATAAAATCATATGCAACATGCGTATCTGTTTTTTAATTAGCATCAGCATAAAATAAAAAATTCAGCAAAGAAAGTGATAAGCAGAAGAACAGGAGGAATTGTTTATGAGTATTGTAATTGTAGGTGGTCATGATCGTATGGTAGCCCAGTATAAAAAGATCTGTAAGTCATATAAATGTAAATGCAAGGTATTTACTCAGATGGAGGCAGATTTCAGCAAAAAGATCGGATGTCCGGATCTTCTGGTCCTTTTTACAAACACAGTATCTCACAAAATGGTGAAATGTGCTCTGGATGAGGTTGGAGAATCCACAGATATCGTAAGATGCCATACAAGCAGTAAAAATGCACTGAACGGGATTCTTGAAACACGCTGCTGTTAAACATAATAATGAAAAAGTTTTCTAATGAGAAATAATATCAACAAAGTTATTGACATCTAACCAAAATTAGGTTAAACTAACGCCATGATAAATGATAAAGAAAATGTTTATCAGTAATTTAATGCAAAGGAAGGGATGACGAAATGCCATTATCAATGGTTAATGCAGGAGAGCCTTACACCATTAAAAAAATCGGAGGGAAAGAAGAAGTCAGAAGACATCTGGAGAACCTTGGTTTTGTTGTGGGAGGCGTGGTTACAGTTGTTTCCGAGATCAACGGAAGCCTGATTGTTAATGTCAAAGAGTCCAGGGTTGCCATTGGAAAGGATATGGCAAATAAAATTATGGTCTGATCCATAATTTCTTCCTGAAAAAACAAGTTAAAAATTCTAGGGAAAGAAGGGAAAGAAACTTGAAAACATTAAAGGATATTCCTGTTGGGAAAACTGTTAAAGTTCAGAAACTTACAGGAGAAGGCCCGGTAAAGAGAAGAATCATGGATATGGGAATTACAAAGGGCGTTGAGATCTTCGTAAGAAAAGTTGCTCCGCTGGGTGACCCGGTTGAAGTAACAGTAAGAGGATATGAGCTGTCCTTACGTAAAGCAGATGCAGAAATGATTATCGTAGAATAATTTTTTTTGGCATCATGTTAGAGCGTTCTAACAATTAGGGTATTCTAATTGGAAACTTCCGATCAGGTATCTGATGCAGAACATTCTGACACAATGAAATGATATCTAAAAAGAGGAGAGAGATTATGTCAGTAAAAATTGCGCTCGCAGGTAACCCGAACTGCGGTAAAACGACATTGTTCAATGCACTGACCGGATCTAATCAGTTCGTTGGTAACTGGCCAGGTGTAACAGTTGAGAAAAAAGAAGGTAAGCTGAAAGGACATAAAGATGTCATCATCACAGACTTACCTGGTATCTATTCTTTATCACCGTACACACTTGAAGAAGTAGTTGCAAGAAATTACATCCTTCAGGAAAAACCGGATGCGATCATCAATATCATTGATGGTACAAACATCGAGAGAAACCTTTATCTTACCACTCAGATCCTGGAACTTGGTATTCCGGTGATCATGGCTATCAACATGATGGATATCGTGGCTAAGAACGGTGACAAGATACATATTGATAAACTGAAAAAGAAATTAGGCTGTGAAGTTGTTGAGATTTCCGCACTGAAGGGAACCGGAATCACAGAAGCGGCAAACAAAGCAGTATCTATCGCACAGAGCCATAAGAAAATGGTTCCTGTACATGAATTCTGCGATAAGGCTGAAGAAGTGATCAGTGCAGTAGAAGATAAACTTTCCGGAACTGTAGCTGAAGAGCAGAAGAGATTCTTCGCTATCAAACTTCTCGAAAAGGATGATAAGATCGCAGAGCAGATGAACAGATCCATAGATGTATCTGCTGAGATCAAACAGATGGAAGATGAATTTGATGATGATACCGAGAGTATTATCACAAATGAGAGATATGTGTATATCTCCTCCATCATCGGACAGTGTCTGACAAAAGCAAGAAAAGATAAGCTTTCCACATCTGATAAAATTGACCGTATCGTAACAAACAGATGGCTGGCTCTTCCGATTTTTGCAGCAGTAATGTTCATTGTATATTATGTATCTGTAAGTACAGTAGGTGGCTTTGTAACAGACTGGACAAACGATGTCCTGTTTGGCGAGATCATTCCTCCGGCAATTGAATCCGGACTGAATGCGATCGGCTGTGCTGCATGGTTACAGGGACTGATTCTTGACGGTATCGTAGCCGGTGTGGGAGCTGTTCTTGGTTTCGTACCGCAGATGCTTGTACTGTTTTTATTCCTTGCATTCCTTGAGTCCTGCGGATATATGTCCCGTGTTGC
>CAKRVX010000060.1 GCA_934409175.1 uncultured Blautia sp. | reverse complement strand
ACAGGAGGTTTTTTACTTGAAGCTAAAGCTACTCCCTCCACCTGCCGAGCAGGTGGTTTATTTTTCTGCCATACAACAAAAAGCCATAAGTCTGCGGTAATTTTCCGTTTACTTATGGCTTTTTATTATATTTTTCTTTTTCCTTTTTCATTTTCTTATTTTCATACGCGCCAACGAACGTCTTCTGAGATTCTTTTTACTGATGTTATAACAATTCACTCCTCTCTGTATATCTCTCCGAATCTGATATGCCTATTTTACAACTTTTTGTCATACAACTCAATATGTGGCAAAAAATGTGGCAAGTTTTTTGAGCACTTTTTTTATAAAATAATAATTTTTTTCAAATATTTCTACATAAAAAGAGATCCTGTCTCTTTTTATCAAGACAGAATCTCTTTTATCAACTGGTATTTATTTACCAGACCTTTGATTCTACAGCTGCTCTTTCAATGGAAAGTCCTTTCATGTAGCTGTCCATAAATGCATTAAATCCAGCCACACCTTCCGGATCCGGCGCTAATGTGCTGCTTTCCTGATCTGCAAATACTTTATTATCCAGAAATGCCTCCAGAGTTTCACCTTCTTCTTTATTTACAAGATAAGAGGCAAGAAGTGCGATTCCCCATGCTCCACCTTCACCTGCAGTAGCCATTACAGATACCGGTGCATTTACTGCATCTGCAAGAATCTGCTGGCCTACGCCTTTTGTCTTAAACAAGCCCCCGTGGCCAAGAAGTCTGTCTACTTTTACATTCTCTTTCTCAAACAGAAGATTCAGACCAACTCTCATGGCACCAAGGCAGGTATACAGATTTGTTCTCATAAAGTTTGCAAGATTGAATTTACTCTCAGGAGAACGTACAAATAATGGGCGGCCCTCCTCAAAGCCTGTCATATGCTCGCCGGAGAAATAGCCATAGGAAAGAAGTCCACCGCAGTCAGGATCTCCTTCCAGCGCCTTATTATAAAGAGTTCCAAACAGCTTATTCATATCTACTTCCATACCCATGGCTTCTGCAAATTCCTTAAATACATTGACCCATGCGTTCAGATCAGAGGTACAGTTGTTGGAATGAGCCATAGCTACAAGATGTCCTGATGGAGTGGTAACCATATCAATCTCTTTATATGGTCTGGAGAGTTCTTTTTCCAAAACGATCATAGCGAATACGGAAGTTCCTGCGGAAACATTACCTGTACGCACAGCAACACTGTTTGTAGCAACCATGCCAGTTCCTGCATCACCTTCCGGAGGACACATAGGGATTCCGGCTTTCAGCTTGCCTGTCACATCCAGAAGTTTTGCACCTTCTTCAGTAAGGACACCTGCATCCTGACCTGCAACAAGCGCTTTGGGCATAATATCACGAAGTTTCCAGGAGAATCCGTAGGGAGCTACCAGTTCATCAAATTTATCAACCATTTCCTGATTATAATCCGCTTTTGTTGTGTCAATCGGGAACATACCTGCTGCATCACCGATGCCCAGAACTCTTTTTCCTGTCAGTTTCCAGTGTACATAGGCCTCCAGAGTCGCAATATAGTCAATATCTTTCACATGCTCTTCTCCATTAAGAATTGCCTGATACAGATGAGCAATGCTCCATCTCTGCGGAATGTTATAATTAAACAGTTCCATCAGCTTTTCACTTGCCTCTGCAGTGATATTGTTTCGCCATGTACGGAATGGCACAAGAAGTTCCCCTTCTTTGTTAAACGGCATATACCCATGCATCATAGCACTGACGCCAAAAGCACCTACTGATTCCAGCTCCACACCATATTTCTCTTTTACATCTTTTGTCATATCCTGATAACAGTCCTGAATACCTGTCCAGATATCCTCTAAGCTATAGGTCCAGACTCCATTCTCATAGCGATTTTCCCATTCGTGTCCCCCTGAAGCGATAGGCTGATTTTTATCATCTACCAGAACTGCTTTAATTCTGGTTGAACCAAATTCAATCCCAAGTGCTGTTTTGTTTGCAAGAATCGCTGCTTTTGCTTCTGCTGCTTCCATTTATGTAAACCTCCCATAATCTTATTTGGGGCTACTGCCCGTATAAAACCACACAGTAACCCTTTTTCGTTTTATTATCTCATTTTTCTGTTGTTTTGGCTATATATTATTTTCTGAATGCAAGCTCATTCCATCTCAATTCATTCTTGAAGTTACGAATATTCGTGTCTTTATCAATATAAACAGCCTCTATGCCCATTGCGGCTGCCCAGTCCCCCATCTGTTCTGCAGTCAGATCGTAAGTAAATGCTGTATGATGAGCACCACCTGCAAGGATCCATGCTTCTGCACCTGTCTTAAGGTTCGGCTGCGGTGTCCAGAATGCACTTCCTACAGGAAGTTTAGGCATTGGTTTGTCAACCTTTTTGCACTCTACATCGTTAATGATCAGACGGAAGCGATCACCAAGATCAATCAGGGATGTTGCGATAGCCGGACCTGTCTTGCTTGTAAATACAAGTCTTGCAGGATCCTCTCTATCGCCCATGGAAAGCGGGCAGACTTTAATGCCGATTTTGCCGTCTGCAACAGACGGGCAAACCTCAAGCATATGAGACTGAAGGATTCCTTCTTTTCCAGGTACCAGATTGTATGTATAATCTTCCATCATAGAAGTTCCTTTTGCATCTTTCATTCCTGCTGTCATAACTTTCATAAGACGGACCATTGCAGCTGTCTTCCAGTCACCTTCTGCGCCAAATCCATAACCTTTTTCCATAAGTCTCTGGATAGCAAGTCCTGGAAGCTGCTGTAGAGCACCCAGATCACCAAAATGTGTAACGATCGCCTGATAGTTTTTTTCTTCCAGAAATTTTTCAAATCCGATTTCAATCTGAGCCTGAACTGCAACATGGCGTCTGAATTCTTCAGGATCTCTTCCTTCAAGAATAATATCGTATTTACTGTAGTACTCATCAACTAATGCATTAACATCACCTTGAGCTACATCTTTTACATAATCGGCAATCTCATTTACAGGATAAGCATCCACTTCCCATCCAAACTTGATCTGTGCTTCTACTTTATCACCTTCTGTAACAGCTACATTTCTCATGTTATCTGCTACACGGCACACACGGATATGACTGCTTTCCATAATACCGACAGCTGTACGCATCCAGGAAGCAAGTCTTTCCTGAACTTCTTTGTCAGCCCAATGTCCCACAATAACTTTTCTCTCAATTCCCATCCTGGAAACAATATGCCCATACTCACGACCGCCATGTGCAGACTGGTTCTCGTTCATAAAATCCATATCAATCGTGTCATAAGGAATTTCTTCATTAAACTGTGTATGCAGATGACAAAGTGGTTTTCTGTATTCTTTCAGACCAAGAATCCAGGATTTTGCCGGTGAGAAAGTGTGCATCCATGTGATAACACCTGCACAGTCTTCATCTGCATTTGCCTCATTAAAAGTCTTACGGATCAGTTCATTTGTGATCAGTGTTGGCTTCCATACAAGTTCAAATGGAAGAACACCGCTTTTATTCAATTCCTCAACTATGATCTTTGAATGCTCCGCAACTTTTCTTAAACACTCATCACCGTAAAGGTCCTGTGAACCTGTACAAAACCAAAACTTGTAGTTTCTTCCTGTTTCCATGATAAAATTCCTCCCTTGATTTTTTATATTGTATATTAATTTTTATTTATCTCTGACTGGCAGCACATGATCCTCTTACAATCAGCTCTGGCTGTATCACCCTTTCTACCCTGCTGTCTTTTTCCGAAACTCCGTTAATTTTTTCCAGCAATAATTCTGCAGCCATTTCTCCCAGTTTTTCCTGAGGATGTGCAATAGTTGTGATACCAGTGCCTCTTTGTGCATATAACGAATTATCATAGCCTGTAATAGAAATGTCTTCCGGAATTCTGATTCCCGCTTTTTCAAGTTCTTCCATCACCTGTACTGCGATCTGATCGTTGTAACAGACAATCCCGTCCGGCAGATTCTTAGTTTCTGCCATCTCTCTGGCAACCAGTCCTGGTTTGACCTTTCTGTCTTCTGTATGGAACCAGACTACATTATCCGGATCGTAAGAAATCCCGGCTTCCTGTAATGCTTTTACATAACCTTTATGGCGCTCCAGCCCCTGTATATCATCTGCTTTAAAAAAGCCCACAATATTTCTGTGTCCAAGTTCGAGCAGATACCTGGTTACCAGATAACCACCCCTGGCATCATCCATCAGAATATGTGGCTGATTCTTCATTTCTGAATAAATTCCCTGAATAAAAATATACGGAATTCCCAGTTTATCCAGATTCTCATACAGATTTCGATGTTTGCAGATCATCTCACTTTTACTCGGTTCAATAATGAGACCATCTATATCCTTTTTCAAAAGTTCTTCCAGACACTTTGCTTCTTTCTGACGACTGTTTCCAGTATTTTTTAGAATGATACTGTATCCACTTTCTGACAATATATTGTCCATTCCCTGGATCAGTCTTGGGAAAATATAATCAGAAATATAGGTGGTGATTACCGCTATGTTTTTGGATTTCCGAGCATGATTCATATTTTCAGAGCAATAAGTTCCTTTTCCATGAAATGCTTCTACATATCCATCCTGTTCCAATATCCCCAATGCTTTCCTTACCGTATGCCTGCTCAGCGAATATTTCTGCGAAAGTTCATTTTCTGAAGGAAGCTTTTCCCCTGGACTGATAACACCTGAAACAATATCTGCTTTCAGATGTTCCATCAACGAAAAATATTTCGGCTTTCCATCTTCTGTCATCTTTTCTTCCCTCCTGTATTTAGCATACAACTTGTACGCACATACGAACAAGTTGTTTTTTATGCACAAATTATACAAAATATAAGAGGATTTTTTATTGATACAGATATTTTTGTTAGTGATTTCGAAGGTTATTTTACCTGTTGTAGTATAAAGTTTTAAAAAGATTTCCATGAACTGCCATCCGTATTTTCTGATCCAACCTGGAATTACAGGTAATCAATGTTACCACAGGTCTGTCCTTGCGCGGTGCAATTCCAGTATCATACAGCGAACTTTTTTTCAGAATCTCAAGCTGTTTCCTGTATTCTGGTCCTGATAATTCATATCCATATTCAAAAGCCGCACTGCCTTCCGCAGCCTGCTCTACCGAAAAAATCTTATAAATATACTTCCTGGAAGGTGTAATAATTTCAAATTCCGGACATTTCAGCAAAAACTCCTGACTTTCATAACAATTCAGATCCGCAAACATCATATGCCCTTCCATATTGTGTCCATAAAGAAAACTGTGGGAATCTTTAAAATTTTTTTTATTTATTTTTCCCAGAAAAATGCAGCCAAACTGATCCTCCTGATCCTCAAAGTTATGTTTCAGATAAAATTCATCATCTTCTCCCTGTACTACAGGATAAGAAATATTTGTTCCCGGAATGTTAATCCATGCTACTACTCTGGAATTGATTTTTCTCAGATTATCCCAGGAAATCCCGAAGGATTCCCTGATTTTCTCTTTTCTTTTTTGTTGTTTGCCATCTCGTTCCTCTGATGTCTGCTCACTTGTATGCGCAATATCGTCTACTTTTTTCCAGTTTTCCTTTGCAGTCTCATTCTGTCTGTAACTTTTTATATAAAAGCTTCCACAATAAAACAGAAGTCCGGCTGCTGCCAGTATCATACCTATCGCAAATGTTTTCAGTTTTTTCATTTCTTACGGACTCCCCGGAATGTTCGTTTATATACCACAACACCACCGGTCAACAGCAGAAGCCCCAGAATTCCAGCAACTTTCATCATTTTAAATGGTCTGGTATCTCCTGTTTTCGAAATTCCTGTCACAGAACCGCCGCCAGAGTTCCCATATCCGGATGCATATCCTCCACTGCCTCCATTTCCGTAACTTCCAGAAGGTGTTTTAACAGGCCCTGGTGTCAAAGTAGCCATTGGCTTTCGAGTTGGAACCGGTGTTGGCGTAACAATAACCTTTTTTATTACTGTAACCTGATTTTCGTCATATACCTCCTCTGAAATTTCTCCTCTGGCACCGGCCCGATTTATGATTGTTTCTTTTCCCGTATTTCCCTGTTCAAAAATTACCTCATAACGTACTTCCATAACATCTCTGTCCGAAAGATCCGTATTGGTTCGAATGACAAACCCTGAATCAGAACAATCAATTACTGTGTCCTTCACAAGTTCTCCATTTTTCTTTATCACAATACTGTCAGGATCCAGTATTGCTCCCGGTGTGCGAAGTTCATCTTCTACCACGATATTTTTCTCTGTTATATTTTCTTTTAACTGGTGTATCGTCAGTTTATAATATCCTCTCTCTCCGTACATATACTCTTCTTTGTCAGACTCTTTTACAATATCAAGTACAGGCCTGATAACTTCAATCTCTGTTTCATCAGAATCCGGGATATTTTCTTTGCTGTTTACCACTGCCTTATTGCAAATCTTAAAATCCGGCTTTTGAACTTCTGTAACCTTCACCTGATACTGTACAGTCATGGATTTCTGAGCTGTACAATTCAACGGATTTGGCATTATCTGCTCCAGAACTCCGCCTCTTGCATTATCACAGATACTGTAAGGTTCATCTTTTATGAGATTTCGTCCTGTACGTAAAATAAATGTCTGATCTCCGGCTTCTACTGCCGCTTCTATCTGGTCACCATTTTCATCCAAAAGACGAATAGAATCTGCCAGCAGTTTCACTCCATCAGTATTCACTGTATCCTGAAGAATTACCTCTCTTGCTACACATCCCTTTTGATCCTGTGTCATTTTCACACGATACGTAATAATGTCTCCAAATTTGCAAGTTTTCTGATCTGCTGTTTTTTCTGCATGGAGCACAGGTGAATTTACCCATATCTTCGCCGCTGCTTTCACTGCTGATGCATTATCTGCATATGCCTGTGCTGTATTTACTACCTCCATGCCATTAATACTTTCTGTAGCCGTACAACGGAATTTTACAGTTACAGGGATCTGATATGGAAGATCTGAAATCATCACGGTCCATCCGTTGTCCTGGCGAAGAACTTGACAGCTCACCGCTTTTTCCGCTGTATTACTATAGTTCTCCGGATTTATCTGATTTCCTGTATCATCAGTTTCAGTTACCGGATCCTGAATTACTGTCGGCACTCCTTCCACAGTCACAGCCCCTTCTTCTCCGGATAAGGTCAGGCCCTCAGGAAGTGAACGATCACTAATCACCACATTTCTGGCTATTGAACCTTTCTGAACATTATTAACAACCACCTGATAATCAATCTGTTCTCCTACACGAAATTCATTTTCTTCCCGTCCATCACCTGTTTCCAGATATGGATTCTGAAAACTTTTCTGGATATCCAGCACTGCCGTATTTACATAAATTTCCGCATCACCTGATGTTTCAGGTGCATTTTCTGCCTGAACGTTTGCAATATTCACACTTTCCATTCCGTTTACTTCCTCTGTAACTACACAACGAAAAGTAACAATTACCGGGCATCCTGCAGGAAGATCTGATATGTTCAGTCTCCATCCTGCACCTTCTGGAAGAAGTTCATAGTTTACCGTTTTTTCTTCTGTTTCACTATAATATTCCGGATTCAGTTCATTCGGAATATCTTCCGTACCTGCTACAGGCTGAATAATACTCTGAGGAATTCCATTTACAGATACACTATCATCAGATACCAGTGCAAGTCCTTCCGGCATCTGTGTATCCCAGATTGTCACATTTCTGGCTATTGTCCCATCATTTACATTCTCTACTTTTACCGTATATTCTACTTCTTCTCCAACCTGCCACTCATAATGATCTGCTGTCTTTTCAATCCGGAATTCTCCCGTATTTACATAAACCTCCGCATCATCTGACTGCTCTGATGCATTTGATGCGGAAACACTTGCTGCATTTACACTTTCATGTCCATTGGCATTTTCCTGTGCAGTACAGTGAAAAATAAGCGTAACCGGTTGGCTGTATGGCAGATGCGAACAGTAAAATCTGAATCCACTTTCACTGGCTTCCATATGTGCTTCCACCGGCCTGGACTCATAAGCCTGTCCGGATTTCTTATCCGGTATCGGATAATTAATTTGCTGCTGTACTCCAAGAATTTCCACACTGTCAGTTCCTCCGGACAGCACCAACCCTTCTGGAAGACCAATGTCTGTTATATTGATATCTTTCGCTATAGTTCCTGCTGCTGTATTATTTACAACAATACGATAAGCCACTTCACTATCTTGCTGCCATTCATATTTATCAGCAGTTTTATTAATCTCAAGCTGCGGACTGTTGGTCCAGATTTCCGCCATGTCTCTGCGATACTGCGGTTCTCCTGTCTCAGGATCAATCATATTCCCGGCGGTAGCTACAGCTATATTTTCCAGTTCCTGCCCATTGGAAGTATCCTGTACCTGACATTTAAACCGAACAGTAATGGTTTCTCCGTATCTTAGGATCGGGCATTCTGCTTTCCATATGTTATCTGCAGCGGTCAGACTACAGGATGCCGCCCCCTGGCTGGTCTGTACATTGTACTGTCCATCCAGAAGCAACAGCCCCACCGGAATCTCATCCATAACAGTTACATTCGTCGCCCACACATCCGGCTTTTTCTCTGTAACTGTTACTGTATAATCAACTATATCTCCTGCCATCCACTCGTATCCGGATACATTTTTCTCTATCTGAAGATCTGGCCGTATCACCCCTTTTACCCAGATCGTATCTGTTTTCATTGTGTTACCTGTACCATTTGTCCGTTCATAAGTCATAGATGCACTGTTAGGAATCAGCAGAGTACAGCCATCCTCTGTCAGATATTCTGCTGCACTAAAATCTGTTTCCGGCTTTCTGTGAACTTTAAAGATAAACGTATAAGTTTCATTGTCTGTGAAACTTTCCTGTTCCATGTACTCTGCTTTCGCACTGCAGGTGATAACCTGTCCCTCCACGGAAATATCAAATTGTCCGGTCACATCCTGCCCTGTATCATTTACTACAGAAACTTTTGATATATCCTCCAGCGTCAGACAATCTTCCAAAGTATCCTGAATCACAAATTTTCTCAGCTTGTTTGGTGTTGTCTCCGCCTGGATCATATACTGAAACTCTTCACTGTCAACTATTACAAATGGCTGCTCTTTCGTAGCTGCTATCGCCTCCTCCCATGTACAGTCCACTGCACCCACACGCTTCTCCGGTGCTTTCTTCATTTCAACATCCCCGAAACAATAAGATGTAAAGTCAAAATATGCATATGCTTTACATATCTTCTGTCCCATAAAATTTTCACAGTAACTTTTTCCTTCAGAATTTACATATCTCTTACGCATTATCTCTGCCCATTTTTCCTGAGATCCTGCCTTTTCTATTCCATCCTGTCGACTTTTATCCCATTTATCCAGTCTGTACTGGTGACTGAATTCCACAGTAAAATTATCGGTGTTATAAAACAGATTCAGCCATCCTCTTCTGTCATCGGGTTCTATAGATGTATCTGGAGCTGTTACATAATTTCCATTTACAGTCAGGAAATTATTATCTTTCAAAAGATATGTATTATCCAGTCCACTGTCCTGAGGGATGCGCACTCCCTGCCCTGCATCAATATCCCTGATGGTTCCATGTCCGCTTATAGGCAAAGCTTCTTCTGTTCCATGTTTCAGAAACTGAAAATTAACTTTGGCATATCCCACTGAATAGATAAAAATTCCAATACTGTTTTTAGAAAAACCTACCATTGGATAAGCTTCATTATTTTTCCATGCAAAAGTAGCACCTTCCTTATTTTGAACAATAGACTCAGGCGTCCTCATATCATATCGTGGTTCTGCATTTTCAACCCCCAGAAGTGTCATACGGACATCTACAATATTGCCATTTGCATCTTTTCCTACATTGTTATAACGCATTCCGGCACTCCCCGGTTTATAATCCGATGTCACACGGACACATTCTGTATCACGGTTACTTTTTCCATTATCAGAAAAAGCTTCACGATCCTGATTGTCGCAACCAAAAGATTCATAAGTTGTTACTCCTGGCTGAAATTTCATATTAAAGCGGTAGCCATAGTCTACCTGTTTATCACTGTCCCATATCTCTATAGGAACTGTGGTAGCTGCCTGTGCAACACAGGCCGGCAGCACGGCACAAAGTGCCTGCAGAACAAAGAGAACAGCAATGCAGAAAGCTGCTATAGCTGCTCCTCCAATGCGATAAAATAGTTTTGAGTTTTTCATGATAGACTCCTTTCTTTATAATAGTAAATTTGACTGGTCAGCCTTTAAACAGGCCCGATTAGAGAATAGTTTTTTTTAATTGGAATTGTTGATCATGAATTTTAATTTGAAGAATCTAGATTTGAAATTTTAGGATTTGAAAATTTTAAGATTAAGTTTCAGATCTCCTTCAGAAGGAGATCTGAAATTTAATATAGATTTTTATCAGATAATTAAGAATCGGGAAATAATTGAAGTCTAATTTGTATGTTTTTTAATCCAAGAAAGGATTGATAAAATAATAGCTAAAATGATAAAGAACGGAAGGACCGCACCTATGATCAGAATGAGCAAAGCGATCACAACAGCAGCCCCTGCAATTACTATTGCCTTGCCCTGCCAGGTAGAAAGATCCAGTATCTTTTTCCATTTTTTCTCCGGTTGAACAGGCCGTTTTACATCAGTTCCATAACTGGAATACTGCCCGTAATCTTCCTGATACTGATCACCTTCTGCTTCTATAAGGGTTCTTGCTATAAGTCTGGGATCACCAAGTTCGTTAAGAACTTCTGATTCCGATCGCCCCTTTCTGACCTGAGACTGTATATAATCTTCATAATATCTTATATGCGCTTCTGATTTCCCCTCCTGCATTCGCCCGGCAAGCTGGTTTCTCAGAATAGTTAAAAATTCAGCTCTATCCATTTATTTAATCTCCTGTACATGGGATTTTGTGGTTATATTTTATCATACTTCCTCCATATGGCAACTAATATAATCATAAATTTTTTATGAAAAACTTATAAACTTGACTTTTTTCAATTTTGTTTATTATTTAACAGACATTTTGCAACATAAATGATAATTCCTTTCAACATTCAGGAGTTATTTTTTCCTTATTATTAAGTTTGCATAAAGTTTGTTTGAATCGTGTAAAATTTTTGACATTTTCACAGAAATTGTTGACATATTTTTCTCAAAGTGTTATATTAATACTATCAATTGAAGGAACCTTCGAGTACTGACGGAAATAGTGGAATACAAACCACGGGGAGTCGGAGGTTTGTGGAGGCCGACCGTCTGGGCAGTATTTGAAAATTTCAGATACTGGCCTTTTTTTATCTCATAAAAAAACAGACTGGCCAACATTTCCTTTAATTAGTAATTGTTACTGATCGCGGAGTGAACAGTAACATAAGTTTTTCATGTTTATGCGGAGACGAAAGGAGAAAAACAATTATGGGATTCAAATCAGACATCGAGATCGCACAGGAATGCGAAATGCTTCCAATTACTCAGATTGCAGAGAAAGCAGGTATTGATGATAAATATCTGGAACAGTACGGAAAATACAAAGCAAAAATTGATTACAATCTCTTAAAAGAAACAGATAAAAAAGACGGAAAATTAATTCTCGTTACAGCTATCAATCCAACTCCTGCCGGAGAAGGTAAAACTACTACTACGGTAGGTCTTGCAGATGGCATGCAGAGACTTGGAAAAAACGTTATGGTAGCTCTTCGTGAGCCATCCTTAGGACCGGTATTCGGTGTTAAAGGCGGTGCAGCTGGCGGCGGATATGCACAGGTTGTTCCTATGGAAGATATTAATCTTCATTTCACAGGTGACTTCCATGCGATCGGTGCAGCAAACAACTTACTTGCAGCTATGATCGATAACCACATTTTCCAGGGCAACGCATTAAACATTGACCCACGTAAGATCACATGGAGAAGATGTGTAGACATGAATGACCGTCAGCTTCGTAACGTAGTAGACGGCCTTGGCGGAAGAACAAACGGTATGCCTCGTGAAGACGGATATGACATTACCGTTGCATCTGAGATCATGGCAGTTCTCTGTCTCGCAAGTGATATCAAAGACCTGAAAGAAAGATTATCCAAGATCATCATTGGATATACATACGGTAAAGTTTCCGAGCAGAAACCTGTAACAGCCGGCGATCTTCACGCCGAAGGCGCTATGACAGCTCTGTTAAAAGATGCTCTGAAACCAAACCTTGTACAGACTCTGGAACATGTTCCTGCAATCGTACACGGCGGACCATTCGCTAACATTGCTCACGGATGTAACTCCGTAACAGCTACAAAGATGGCTATGAAACTTGCTGATTATGCGATCACAGAGGCTGGTTTCGGTGCTGACCTGGGTGCAGAGAAATTCCTTGACATCAAATGCCGTATGGCAGGATTAAAACCAAGCGCAGTTGTTATTGTAGCTACTGTACGTGCTCTGAAATACAACGGCGGTGTTGCGAAAGCTGATCTTAACAACGAAAACCTGGAAGCTCTTGAGAAAGGTATTCCAAACCTTCTGAAACACGTTTCCAATATCAAGAACGTATACAAACTTCCATGTGTTGTTGCTATCAACGCATTCCCTACAGATACAAAGGCAGAGCTTGACTTCGTAGAAGCAAAATGTAAAGAACTCGGTGTTAATGTTGCTCTTTCTGAAGTATGGGCAAAAGGCGGCGAAGGTGGAATCAAACTTGCAGAAGAAGTTCTTCGTCTTGTTGAAGAACCAAACGACTTCTCCTATGCATATGAACTGGAAGG